>JAYUFG010000144.1:0-2429 GCA_043738845.1 Planctomycetaceae bacterium | reverse complement strand
TGCTGATCCCGGCGTCGAGCTTGTTTGGGAGTGCGGAATTTCCGCATGACCAACCGGTCGGGATTGCGGCGTCGGAGCGTTGGCTGTCACTCTCCGTCGGCGATTGGCTGATTCACTTGCCGATCAATAAAGATGGTCGGTTTCCGAAGACCGACGACATTATTCCGCGACCGGCACGAATTGTTTCTCGACTTCAGATCGCCGCCGATGACGTGACGTTCTTGACCGACGCCCTCCGTCGTTTACCCGGCGACGACACGTTTAATCACCCGATCACGCTCGACCTGAATGGCGAAGTCATCGTGCGAGCGACGGCCGAAGATCAACCCCGTCCTACTGAACTTGTTCTTTCCCAGTCACGGCTGGTTGGCGACCCGGTGCGGATCAACATCAATCGCGAATACTTGTCCCGAGCAATTCGCCTCGGCTTTCGCGAAGTCGGCCTCATCGACCACAACGGCATCCTCACCTGCGACGACGGTCGGCGGAAATACTTGTGGATGCCGCTGGAATCCAAATCGCTGATCAAGCCCACCGCCGACTCGGTGCGGATCGAGTCCAACGCCGCTGACCGATCTTCACAACTACAAGACGACTCGACGACCACTTCCCTTTCCCTTGCCACTCCCACGACTCACATGACGAAACCCAAACACAATCGCCCGAAATCCGACGAAGCGGTCGCCTCGCCGTCCACCCACTCGCCGACTCTTATATCAACTTCCACCAACTCGACTTCCACCAACGCAGCCACGGCCACGTCCGACAAAGCCTCCACGCCCACCACCATCACCAACCCAATCATCGCCGCCATCGAATTGCGAACATCGCTTCGCACCACCTTGACCGATCTGAACAATCTGATCGCCAGCCTCCGCCGCAACAAACGCCAGCAACGGATCGTCGCCACAACGCTTCAATCGCTGAAAGAATTGCAAAACGTCGCTGGGTAGCGTCGTTGAGTCATGGCAATCGGGCAGCACAATAACACTCTGTACGACACTTTTGGCAGGAACGAAGGAGGTGATTTTATGGACATAATTGGCTGGATTTTGTTACTGGCTATCGCGAGCTGGTTGTATCGATTCGGCAAGCGCACCGGAAGCCGCAAAGGCTTTCACGCAGGTCGCACGCGCGGCCGCCGCCGTTAACGCAACGACCGCCGACTGTTTTGAAGTTTCAAAGCCGCCATCAAATCCAACGACGATTCGTCGTACCGATCAAAAGTTTTGTTTTCGGGCCGCCCCGCGCGGCGGTCCGAAGACATTTTTTTAGCTATTCGGGGTCACGCTTCGGAGACGACCGAGGGTCCGTTGCTTGTCGTCGTACGGCAATTATTCCGAAAGAGGTGCGCCAACGCAAAACAAACCCACAAATCCTGCGGGAGAGCCGAACATTGAAAATGGTCCAATGCTTACCGCTGGCGACGATGCTCCAAATTTCCAATGGCCCTATACCGCAATTCACCCACAACCTTAATTCAGCCGGACCTGATAGGGATTGTTGCTGTTCGTGTCGAGGTAGGCTTGATCGTTGCTATCGACGACGCCGTCGTAGTTGTAGTCGCCCCATAAATAGCCGGTCCGGCCGAGGTTGCCGTTCACGTTGGCATTGAGGTACTGACTATCGGCTGCATCGACGAGGCCATCTTGATTCGCATCGCCAGCGTAAGTGAACCGCATCAGAATCGCATGACTCGAAATGGCTTGACCACGATAAAGAGCCTTGCCATTCACCGCCTGACCTAATCCATAACCCGCCCCGTTCGCAAGAAGTTCCGCGTTGTCGGCAATCGCGATTCCGTACATGGTTGAGTCGTCGATTTTATAGGAAGTAATTCCCGTTCCGTCCCAATTTAGCCCACCCCAGCTCGAATCGAAATCGGCCGCACTACGAATCATCGCCGTTAGTTGATTCATTAACGCCGTGCGATCCGCCGCACTGATCGAGGGACCGTAGTCCACCACCACACTGTTCCCATTGATGTTGAGCGTGCCACTGTGCAAATTGTACGGGTCGGTCGGGTCGCCCTGTTCAATCGTCAGGGACCGCGTGAACAGATTGTTGCCGCTGCTCGGATTGTGGCCAGGCGTCTGCTTCAGTGTGACCACTGCTCCCCCGGCAATGTTCAAGCTCTGCAACTCTTGAGCGCAATTGAACAACACCGTTCCATCCTGAACATCCAAACTGACCGGCGTAATCGCCTCGATAAATTGGCCGTTCGCAACCGTCGCAGGCGTACCGAGATCAACTTTAAGCGTCAAGTTGCCCGCCGCATTCACGAACGTGACAGGTGCGGTCACTTGCGTCCCGGCCTTAACGAGCAACCGGCCCGTACACGACTTGGTAATCGTCAGATGCGTCCCATCATAGTCGAATTGCAACACTACCGTTCCGCTCGCATCGGCCGACAAGTTCCACACGCTGCC
>JAYUFG010000143.1:0-6404 GCA_043738845.1 Planctomycetaceae bacterium | reverse complement strand
CCAGTTTTCCTCGCGGCTCGGTACGCCCCAAACAGTCTCGGAAGCGACCCAAGAACTCGGCCAACTCCGGACCCAAACTGAGAATTTGATTCGTGGTCCTCCGTGACCTCCTGGTTCAGACCCCCGGCCAAAGCAGCGAAGTCATAGCACAAAACGACTTACGAAGAAAGTGCGCTGTAGTGTTAATAAGGCAGTGCGCCGAGGTCATTCGCCCAAGTTGTCATAGGACCGTACAGAGTGTAAAAGCCATCTGTCGTCAGTTATTTACATTCGGCAGAATGTAATAATATCAGACATCGCCCGATTCTATTCGGCCTGATTGACCGAAAGACCAGCGACGGGTTGCTACTTCGGATAGCTAAAGAAAACCGCCCGGGGCTGGCCAAGGGGCCAGTCCCGGAGCGGATCGTGATGTGGGGTTCGTGATGTGGGGTCAGTTTTACCTTCGTCGCCGCCGACCCGATCGGCCTGCGGCGAAGCCCGATTTGGATCCACGACTCTTGCCCGCACGATAAACGCAGGCGACGATGAGCCACAACACGATTAAACCGACAATGGTGTCCATATATTCCTCTCTGTTATCTGAGCGTACTTTTTTTACCCGGGCCACTTCCGACACGGCTCGCGAAACGGGCATGAGCCGCACGCCATCGGCGATGGGGCCGGGTAAAACACCTCGTCCTGGATCGCCCGATGGACCCGCTCGATGACGTGTTTCGTGCGGTCGAGTTTCGCTGGATCGAACGGCCGACTGTGCTGCTCGATGTTGACCTCTTTGGTCTTCGTCAGGACGCTGAACTCGACGCGAATTGGCTTGCCAGGAGCAAAGTCCTTCGCCAATTCGCCGTACAGCAATAGCTGCTCGGCCGAGTCATCGACTTGCTCTTCCGACCAGCGGGACCGCGAAGTTTTCCAATCACTGACGACAAGCTCCTGCGGCGTCTCCACGATCAGATCGACGCGACCCAACAAGGGCGGCAGGCCGGGCAGCAGTTCGCCTTGCAGCGTTTCTTCCACGGCCAGGATGTGCCCTTCAGGTTTCGCCAGTTTGTGAACCTGAAATGCGGCGAGCATTCGCCGGGCCAAGGCGTAGAGTTTGGACGGATTGTCCTCCTTGCCAAATCGAATTTCGTCGCCGTTGCGTGTTCGCCACTCCGATTCATAGGCATCGAGCATTGCCTCCACCGATGGCGGCGGATTGCCCGCCAGCAATTCCTGAAAATGATGCTGGATCGCCGCGTGAATCGCCGAGCCGAACACCAAACTGGCCGACACCGTTTCTTGCGGCAGACCGGCGACGTAACGGAAGTAGTATCGCAACGGGCAACCTTGATAGGTGCGAATTCGCGAAAAGCTCAGGTACTCGTTCGACGGTGGTGACGGTGGTGACGGTGGTGACGGTGGTGACGGTGGTGACGGTGGTGACGGTGGTGACGGTGGTGACGGTGGTGACGGTGGCGAGTTTGGTGGCGGACGATTGTTCGACGGTGGTGTGACCGTCGGTTGCAGGAGTGTGCCGTTACTCATGCGGCCTCCCCGTTCCGAGTCGGCTGTTTCAACTCGTCGATCAAGCCGCTTGCCTCCGTGATCGACAGTTCGTCGGCCGTTTGAAGATGGTACCGCTGGCGGAGCAAGCCGACCAAATCAATCCGGTGGCGGTCGGCAATCGAGTGCAACGCCCGAACTTGGCTGGCGGTTGCTCGACGGGTATTGTCACGCCGCGGAGTTTGAGCGTTGTTCGGTTTGCCGTGGTTACTCCTTCCGTTGGTCCCGTTACCGTAGTTGCTTCCTCCGTGACCGTCGCCATTCGCATTTGCCGAAGCGTGTTGTTGCCGGGCCAACTCGTCATTCACGGCTTGGCGACAGGCGGTGAAAGCGTTTTGCACGTGGCCGTGAAACGCCTCCAAGTCATGCCGGAGTAAATTTCCGTCGAGTTCGACCTCGACGTTACAACTCGCACCGAGCGAGCCGTAATCGGGCTGGCCAACCTTCTTGGCCAGGCCGACATTAAGTTTCAAAGGCATCGAATAACCTCCCTTGGGTTGTGACTTCCCTGGACGGAAAGTCGGTAAAAGAAAAACGCTGGGGGCCGAGATGGCCAGTGGCAGCGAGAAAATGCCGAGAAGGGCAAGCTGGCTCGAGAGACACCGCGATTCGTGGGCAAAGTATCATATCTCGATTGGAAAATGAAACTGTGGACCGACCAGAACCTCGCCCCGTTGGGGACCGCGAAAAAATAACTTGGATAAATGACTTACTTCCGTGGCGAGATGGTGTAGTTCCATTCGCCGTGAAATTTGTGGCGTTTCAGTTTCAGTCGCGCTAGTTCCGCGTCTCTAACTTTGATTTTGGTATCGTAATGCCGGGTATCCAAGGCCGCCTTGACGATCAAGCCCGTGCGAGTGGTCGTGCCAGCGATCAGATTCACGATCGCCTAATGGCTCGCAAGCTGCGAACGAAACGGGGTCGGGCTGAGTACGCTCGTCGCAAGGCGATCATCGAGCCGGTGTTTGGACAGATCAAACAGTGTCGCGGCTTTCGACAATTTCTCATGCGGGTTAATCGGAAAATAAACGCCGAATGGAAGCTCGTCTGCCTGACGCACAATTTATTGAAACTATTTCGGAGCCAAAGCCGGGCCACAGACTGACTACGGCTCCTGACTCGAATTCCACCCGCCAACAAGTCACCTTTATTGTCGCAAAGCACCCAACCTTCACGCCTTCGCCATTCGTCACTCTGATCAACATCCCCGCCGCTTGCAAAAAACATTTTTTCTGCGCCGCCACCCAATTCCCAAAAGTCACGAATCAAGATCGCAGACAGACTCCTAGAGAAAATCCTATCCACAACAATTGACAATAAACTCTCTTGGAAGGCACTAACCACAAAATCAAAACCATGAAGCGACAAGCCTATACAGCTTTCGTGACCAAGATTTCTTCAAACTAAAAATAGATACCCTCCACGAAAGTAAATACGCTTTAGTCGGATGAACCTATTTTCGGCTCGTTTCTGGCGCGAACACCCTATTTGGCTTACATTTCGCCCCTCGATCGGATTTTTTTCGCAAAATTTTCACGAAACAGTTGCCTTGGCCGCCGTTTATGAATACAAGGGTTATATCGGTTGAAGTGTTTTTCCTGACAATCTAGCCCGAGGTCAGTCTAATGAGTCTTGAACGTCGTCGCCTTTCTCTCGCTTTTCAAGGCGAATTTGCGATTTTCTGCGCCCGTTTCGCGATCCTGGTGAGCGTCCTTCTGCTTTGCGCTGGCTCCAGCTTGGCTGGTTTGATTGATACCCGATCCGATATTGATAATCTCGGCGCGACCGTGGATGGAACGATCAGTGCCAATGAATATGGAGCGGGTAACGCTTACAACTATACCGGTGGCGGCAGCGGTTTCGGCGGCACACTTGGCGGCGGCACTCTTTACATGCAGTCGGATCTCAGTACGCTGTACATTGGCGCGACGATTAACGGGAACCTGGGGTCGAACCTGATTACGATCTATCTCGATACGAAGTCAGGCGGCTTCACCGATGCGACCATGTTTGATAACGGCGACAGTGGTCGATTCGTCATTACCGACCTTACGCGAGACGTCAATGATACTTTTCCGACCGGTTTTCTGCCTGATTATGCGTTGCAGTTCGGCAATGGATTCACGAATCTGTTTGAGTTGACCGGTGGTAGTTTGAATTTCACGGCACCCACGGTTGCGGGAACGGGCGGCAGTGGCGGAACAGGCAGCCGGGAAGTCTCGATCCCGCTCTCGTACCTGGGCCTTTCGCCGGGCCAAAACGTCGATTATTTCACGACTTTGATCTCGGACACTCGGTTTACCTCGAACGAATCGATCCCTTCGCAAACGCTGAACGGGGGTGGAAATCCCGGTTTTGGCTCGGCCACGGTCAATTGGGATAATTTCAACCGGTTTGCTACGGTGCCGGAGCCTAGTACGGCGGCACTGTTCTTAATGGGGGGTGTTTTGGCGTGGCGGTTCCGCAGTCGCCGAAAATCTTAGAAAAACAATTGACACCGTAGTTGACTAAGGCGAAGATAGGGGCGTTGCTGTTTTGGCCCACCCGTTGTGAAGAGTGGCCGCTGTTTTTGATTGTTCGGCATTCTTTTTCGCCGCCAATGAGTTTCATCTTACGCGCCGTTTCGTCCATCACGACCTAAACCGGGTTGTGGTCGGGGCGTTTCTTTCGGCGTGATTTTCGTGGTCGTTTAGCGATTTTTTTTGATCGCACGTGATTTCGTTTCCCAAGTCGCCTTTTGCGAAGCATTCTCTTTTATCTCTGCGACCTTGGCGGCTAATTCCTGTTTTTGAAGAAGAAAATTTAGCCGCCGAGATCGCAGAGGACACAGAGGAAAAAATAGGAAGAGAAAAAGAAGGAAGAGGGAGGTAGGAAGTGATTTTCAATTCGTTTGGTCCATACCAGAGTTTGCCCTAATGAATAAGCACGACAACTCGATGCCCGACGTCGGCCGGGCTGGTTTTTTACGCCGCAGTTTTGCGTCGCGACGTTCGCTCTGCGCAAAGGCGTGGTGGATCATGGCGAGCATCACGATCTTCGCCGCAGTCCTCCTGGCGAGTGGGGGCGCGGTGCGCGCGGCCGACACGTCCGCGCCGGCTTACGTGCAGTGGTTTGAGAGTTCTTGGAACACGATGGAGCAGAGGACGCCCGACCTGTTCAAGGCTGGTTACGGTGCCGTTTGGGTGCCGCCGACGGGTCGCGCCGATCAAGGCAATCTGTCCGTGGGCTACGATCCTTATGATCGCTTTGATTTGGGTTCGGCGGGTAATCCAACGCTGTATGGAACTGAGACGGGATTAAAGGCCACCATCAACAGCTTTCATCGGGCGGGCGTCGATGCCTACGCCGATGTTGTCTGGAATCACAATGGATATTCGACGTTGGCGAGTAGTGGTTTTTATGACGCGGGCGGTTATCCCGGGTTAAATATCACGCTGCCGGACCATGTGGACGGCGACTTTCACGGGGCGTTTGATTATGGCGACGTAAATGGTCGCTTGGCGGGTTTGATTGACATTGATCACTCGACCAATTATCTAATGGTCCGCAATCCGGTGCCCGGCCAATTCAACATTCGGGCGGGAACGACGCCCGCTTTTGGACGGTTGGCAAATGTGCCAAGTGAATCGAACCGGCGTTTTTATCCCGATCAGTCGCTCAACCCGATCAGCGTTTACGATCCGCTCACGAACGAAGCGAATATCAAAATCTATCCGTTTAACCTGGGGAATCCATTGAATGGGACACCGGTGCAAGAGAATGCAACCGGTTATTTAATGCGGAACTCGCAGTGGTTGGTCGAATCGATTGGCTTCGATGGATTTAGGATCGACGCCGCCAAACATTTTCCCGGTTATGTTCTCGATTATTTTGATCGGGCCATTTATCGCTCGTCGTTTCGCGGTCTCTTGGACGGCAGTCAAAAACAGATTTTTTCGTTCAGCGAAGTTTACGACGGCAACCAAGCCTATTTGCAGACGTTTGTGAAAAAGACAATCAACCCGAGCAATCCCGGCGTGATCGGGGGCAATCGCGATACGCTCGATTTCCCGCTGTATTTTGCCCTTCGCGACAATCTCACGGGCAATGGTTTCAATAATAATTGGAACAACATTCGCAATGCATCGCTCGATTTGAACGACGACGGACTTCACAACGGTTCGCAGGGGATGATGTTCGTGCAGAGTCACGATAACTTCGGACCCGACTTAGGCAATGTCGCCTATGCGTATGTCCTCATGCACCCCGGCAATGCGATTGTCTATTTCAACGCAAAAGAATTTGGCAACGGCCGTCAGTTTCCCAAAGATGGCCGTGGCGATGCAATGGGGGGCGTGTACGGCAATGCAATCACAACGCTTCTCGACATTCGCAACACGCACGGTCGCGGTAATTACATCGAACGCTGGATCGAGAAAGAAAATTTCGCCTATGAGCGGGATAACTCGGCGATTGTCATGATGAGTAATCGAACCGACGCGGGCTATGACAGCCGCACTTTGCTCACCAACTTCGCAGCGGGAACACCGTTGATCGAACTGACGGGAAACGCGACCAGTTCGAGTGTCGATCCTCGCGGAGATATTCCCGGCTTGGTCGTTGTGAACAATGACCACACGATCAATGTGAGGTTCCTCCGCAATTCTTCCTTCGACACGAACAACAATAGCTTCTTTCACGGCAACGGTTATCTGGTGTATGGTTTATCGGGACCGCAAGGAAATGTCGGGGTGGCGAATGTCGCGCAAACTTTGGCGGGAGCGACGCCTTCGACCGCGAACAATGGCACCGCGCGGCTGACCGATGTGAGTGTCATTCGAAACAATACGTTCAATGTTACGTTGAACACGAACGCAGTG
>JAYUFG010000142.1:0-6425 GCA_043738845.1 Planctomycetaceae bacterium | reverse complement strand
GCAAGAACGCGAGCGGTGAGACGAATCGCTCGACCGGCTTTTCCTTGAGATTTGTCCAAGAGAGGAAGCACAATACAAGCCTCAACTGTGCGAATCCGACTTCGTTTTTGTCGCGACGAGCGTCGGACATAATCCGTTCCAAGAGCGAAGGCAAATACAAGGCCTCGTTGAAGTTTAGGTGCTTGTTCAGCGAAATCGGTTTCCCCGCGACGATTTGTTCCCGCAATCGATCACTCCAAACAAGTACTTGGTTCTCGCGAATATTACGGATGTCGAGCATCAGCGGTAACGAGGATTGTGTGAGATTCACACTGTGCATCGTCGGGCGAAAGTGCAAAAGATTGTTCCGCCGAGAGATATCGAATAAGCGGTCCCGCAGCTTCGTTAACACTACTTCCTGGCGCGTGTGCGGGTCGCGCGACCTAAAGCCGGGCATCCGAGCTAAATCGACTGCCAACGAAATCGTTTGATCGCGGTAGTTTTCCAGGCTATGCACGAGTGCCGGCAAATCCTGTGCGCGGCGGTGCCGGTCGAGTTCGGTCATTCGCAGAATGACCTGTGCGATCGCCGGGTGCAGGTTAGGATTTAGTACAAACAGGTTCCGGCGATGCGTGACGAACGTTTCCAAGTCCGCAGGCTCGTTAAAGTTCAGGCGACAAGCCAAACTCGCCAACAACAATCCCAAACTAAAGACATCGGTAAGCGGGTCGTGGTGTTGCAGTTCGTGTTCCCAGGCGACATAACCCGGCAGATAGACGGGCCGCGCAATGGGAATACCTCGCTCGCTGATCTCCGCGCGACTGATTTTCTCCTCTCCGTCGTTTACATCGGTCGTTCGTCGCGATTCGTTCAAGACTTCGACGGATGTTCGGCTCGTTTGCACAACGCGCGTCAACTCCGAATCGTTGGACCTCGCCAGCCGACGAGCAGCTTCGGGAAACCACACTTTCGACCCCTCGACCTGCAACTCTGCAATGCCTTCCAAGGGGGCGACGCAACCCGCGCGATGCGCTTCGATGACTTCGCGGAAGAGGGGCACGATGGTGCCCAAGACATCTTCGGTCGAGACGAAGTCTTCTGTGAGCCAGTCTAAGAGAAAGTCGCTGAATTGCATGGTTATGTCGCCTCTTCCCGATCGGCGGTCGCCAGAATGTGGTCTTTGGATTGATCGATTTTATCGAGTTGGTTTTTTCGCAGTTTTAATTCCTTGCGGAGCAGGTCGAACAAATGGGATTTCATCCCCAATTGCTCTGCGACGGAAAGGGCCGCGGCGACCGGCGCTTCCTCCAGGTCACGATCCGCAGCCACGAAATCGAGCAGCAGAAAGCCGTAGTAGTCCTTCAAGGATTGTGGCTCAGTCCGCACGTACCGCGACAGTTCCATGTCCACTTGGAACTCGGCGGGAGGAGAATAGTCCTCAAAGTACAAACGCGAATGAGCCAAAACGGGGCCCGTCTGGAACCATTTGCGACACAAGAGTGCATCGAGCACGCGCCGCGTTCCCGCCGCGACGTTTTCTTGAGCCAACAGGTCGAGTTCGTCCAACGGAGGATCGCCTTCAATCATTCGCGCGATCTTCTCGTTGGCGTTCTCTTGCCCGTCAGCCCACAGCTTGATCGCGCGGGCACGAATGAATGCCTCGGGGTGGGTGATCTCGGCGGCGACGGGGTTGCCCGTGGAGAAAATCTCTTCGGCTTGTCTCAAGTAGCTTTCCGCGCTGACTTCTTGTACTCCGGTATGCACCTTAACGAGCATCGACACCACACTCAGCACGTCGTTCGTCACGGCCAACGCACCTCGGTCGCAATAGATTTCATTGTACAACCGTAAGAGACGCAGGCTAGCGAAATGCGCAGGATGCGCGTGGCTGTCGTTGGCCAGCGCGTTCAAGACATCGGCGGCGATACGCAACTCTCCTTCGGACACATACCACATCAAATAGTGCGCAAATTCGTGGCCCAGCAGCCCACGAACCTCGACGGGCGTTAGTTGAGAGGCAATCGGACCATGCAGGATGACGTGGATTTCGCCCGGCATAAACGCCAGCGAGGCGTTGAGTCCTAACGGGTTTTGGGCCTGATAGATCGTGATGGGCGCGACGATGCCAAACCGAGCGGCGACCTCTTCGGCTGCTTCATAGATTGCGGGCTGCGATTCACGCTCAACGCGATACGTCGTTTTGAGCAATTCAAATTTAATATCCTGAATCGCCTTCGGATCGGCGGCCGATCTTTCGAACCAGGCCCACACCTGTGGATCCAGCCGCTTGAGGAAGGCCACGATGGCGCGATGGTAGGGCAGTTCCGGTAAAGTGATCTTCGCCTGATCCTTTGGCGTTTCTGGGCTCAGCTCATCCATCGACAACTCCCGTCGTACTAACTGTTTCTCATTTGGAACGCGCACGAACACTTCATAGGATAGTCATCCGTGCGTCGAGTTTCAACAATTTATGCTCGCTCGCACAGGCACGTATTTTAGCTGCAGCGAGCTCCTGATGGGAATGGGCGGGCAGCACTATGCGAGCACGGCCAAACAACAACGTGGAGGACACCGATCCCGGTCACGCCCGCCCCTTCATGACGGCTCGAAAGGCAACGTGCCCGCCCGCCCATATCTGCGGTTTATCGAGCGGATCGACAAACCACAAAATTCGTGAGTTTTCTTGAGAATTGAGACCGTGTCCGCGTTCGATCCTTCACCGACCCCCATCAGAAGGTTTCGGCGAGTCGGTCGGATCGACCGACGTGATAAGCGGTGCAATAAAACCGTCGGCGAATCGGTTCCAAATTGCCGTGATCCATCAAAAATGGCGTGCAACGAGGGTCATGGCGAGTCCCGCTGGAAAACGAGGCTGGTGAGCGTGTGCTGACCAACCTCATTCAAAACCGGGGAAATCACAAATCAAAACAACCCTTGCTGTTTTGCGACTGGTTGCGTTGGCTCGTTGGGAATCCGATGCTTCGCCCGTTCAATATATTCCGCTTGATAGGTCAAGCAGAGTCCTTGCAGCCGATGCGATTTCTCGTCGGACAACTCGCGGAGCAAAAAGTCGTCGCCGCTTTGCCACGCCAAGGGGTACGGTGCCCCGATGCTCACCACACGGCGACGATGGTCTCTCCGTTGGTTCCGGCGACGCATCGGGGAAGTGCCGCAGTTCGCCGGGCAACAGCGGGATTGGTTCAGTCGTCGCAGTGTAACTCGACGGCGAGATTTCTTTACACGGGATGTCGCGTTCGGACCGTCATCCACAGGATCAGCACATAAAACAAGCCGCGCAGGATTTCTCCCGGCGGCTCGGCTGGCACCCGTGGGGCAGGAACGGGAAGCCAACGATCATAAGAATCGACGGGGTATCAACCACGAAGGATGCTGGCGATCCAAATTTTCCGAATGGCAGAGGTCATTTGCCAAAGCTGGGGTTCTTATCGAGTCCCTCGACCATGGTGACCATTGCGGTGTCGGTTCCGCCAGTGGTCGTGACGCGAATTTTCATTCCACTTTTGAATTCGGCTGGCTTCGCATCTTTTCCATCAATGGAGTACTTCGCGGTCTTCGTGACGCTGTGGCTGTGTTCCTTGCCATCGGTGCCGTTCATGGTCAGTTTGTCATTGACCAGACTCACAAACATTCCTTCATGCGTGCTGGTGGTTTCAGTGTCCTTGGCATACAAGTGCGCTGCACTCATCACGGCCAGGACGACCAATGCCAATTGTATCGAAACGCGAGACCTCATCGAACACCTCCTCAAAATAGAAAAACACCAACAAACATGCAAACGGGAACGCCCCGTTTTTGAACGATCGAAAGCATTCAGGGCTGGTCTTGAATAACTTTCCGATTTGACAATTGTGGCACCCGTCTGCGACGGCACGGCCTCGCTCCTCTGCGAGTCGCGGCTAACCGATGTTTGCGAAACCGGGAAGTTATTTCGGGACTGTTCCCGTGCTGGATCAACCGCATGTTATTTTTCACGTACCAACATTGGGGACTTCAATTCCCAGGGCGGTGGCGAGCGAAATCTGGTGATCTTGTTCTTGCACTAGGATGTCGCGAATGTGTTCCGCAATGGCGAACTCGCCTAACGCTTCGCATTGGCGTACCCGAATGCGGTAATTCCGAATCGTTTCGTTTTCGCTGTCCAAATCAAAACGCAGCATGTCCTTGGCTTTGTCCGAGGTTTTAACCGGTTCGGGCGTGACGCCGGGCATTCCGCCCAGATAGTCGATCTGCTTCGCGAGCGTGATCGCGTGGGCGAGTTCTTCGCCCGCATGGACTTCCAGTTCGGCGGCGATGTTCATGTATTCCGCCCCTTTGAGTACCTGGGAGTAGACGACGTACGCGATGATTGCCTGATACTCTCGGGCGAGGTCTTCGTTCAACAGGTCGATCAGCTCTTGTCGTGTAATCTCGGTGCTCGCTTCGGATTTGGGATGGTCATTGGTTGGTGTTTTTGTCGCGTTGGCCATTGTGAAACTCCAGGATGGTTGAAAGGAAAAAAGTGTCGGGCGATACGAGGGATGACTGCGATTAAGCTCTTTCCACCGGCTTGCCACCCAACTCGCGGGTCAAATCGTCGATGGCATTGGCGACCGGTCCGCTCCAGGCAGGCGACAAGGACTTCGTCAAAACATCGCGAACTAAGGACATAATCGAACCGACGGCAATTCCTTGTAACTGGGTCACATGCGGAGCAAGGACTCGCGACAAGCGAGCTTTGGTCGAAGGCTGCGAATCGGATGCAGGAGACGATGATCCAGGCGATGCTGGGCTGGCATCGCCTTGACTTTCGGCGTTTTGGCTCGAAAAATCGGTTCGCGAGGGCAAGGCGTCGATTCTTGTTTCAAACAATGATTCGTGATGTTCGTGGGTGCTGGACGACGAATCCAAGACATGTCCGAGCCAATAACCCACGGCCACGGCTCCGCCCATCATGCCCCAAGGATGTTGGCCGACCATGTGCGTGAGATTCACGTGTTCACGGACGGCTTGAATGCTCGATTTCAGCGTGTCCTCGGTCGATTCAACGTGGCTCTTTAACGAGTCAATCGCCCCGCCGACGGTGGTGGTCGCCTTCGCGATGGTGTCGCCCACATTCGTGGTGCAGTGGTCCACCATGCCGAGTACCTTGTAAATGGTGGCTTCGACTGCGGCACCTGCATGACCGACACTGCGAACGACGATGTGTTCGAGCGTTTCCAGTTTTTCGGCCAGGCAAGACCTCGTTTGGGCCATTTGGCTTTTCAGAGTTTCCGCATGAGATTCAGACATTGGAGATTTTCCTTCAAGACGTGAGCAGATTCTTCGGAAAAAGAATGGACCGAATGCCATTTTTGTCGGCTCGCATAAATGAATACGCCACCGAACAAAAACAGAAATCCACAGAGGTAAGCAAAACAGGCCCACACGGGCAAATCTGGGTACAGGGCGTTCAGGCCGAATCCCAGCGCGTACACCAAGGCCATTCCGGCGACGCCGAGGGCACCATACCCAATCGCAAACAGGATAGCGGCTTCGCGGGTTCGGCTCATATTCGTTGCAAGGTCGGTGCGGAGTAGTTCCACCTGTTGATTGAGCAATTGCCCAATGTCCGACACAATGCCCGACGTTAAATGTGCGACGGTCGGTTCGTGTCCATTGGTTTCTGTGGCGGTGGTTCGATTAACGGGTTGCATTTTGGTTATCTCCGGCCCGAGCTTGCGCGGGCAAAAACAAATCCAATCCCGAGTGCGACGAATACGGCGGCAACGGGATTGCGACGAATCGCGTCCGTGACATCTTCCGCCAAGCCCGACACTCCGTGATTCTCGAGATACTGGCCCGTCGAACGCAGGCTGGCAGCGAACTGTTGGGACGCTTCGCCCACGATTCCCTCCAAAGGCGAATGTTGATGAATTCCCTCCGCCATATTCTCCAGTCCTCGGCCCGCCGAAGCGGCAACTTGATCGGCCTTCTTCGCGGCATCGGACGCAAGTTCTTTAGCCTGCGTCTGAATGCTTTGAGCCGACTCCTGGACTTTTTCCAGTACCGGATTCGTGGGTCGGCTGCCGGGGCTGACATGACTGGCGGGACTTGGAGAAAATGGTCTTGATCGGTCGGTTGTGTCCATGATAGGCACCTCAATAAGGTTGAGTGAGTTGGGGCAAATATCTATCTTCTTAACATTCTTCATGCGGCCCGTTGGTTTGCGTTACGAATGGTGTGAGAGCCGGTGTCGAACGTTGAAGGAAGCCTATAAGCAAATGCCTTGCCAAAACAAAAAACTATTTTGAGGCGGCATTTTTCTCTCGTATCCAAGCAATGGATGGGCGTTGTCCGGTCAGGTTGGTTCAAAAGCAATCATTTTCTGGCCTGGTCACATGGCTTTCCTGTGACCGTCGTTCGTGGAGGGCAAGTGAAAAAATGTCCGCAGGAAAACCTCGCGTCGA
>JAYUFG010000141.1:0-2441 GCA_043738845.1 Planctomycetaceae bacterium | reverse complement strand
GAGAGCGAAACCGACCAGAGATAAAAACCGACCGACGTTCAAAGTAAAACCTGCGGGGTGGTAGGATGCAAAGCAGCCCCTCCATGATAATTCGCCTCCCGATAGATTACAGCCAGCCCAGGACCGGATTCCCGCAAAATCCTCCCTGAAATAGCCCATCCAGCGAGGGGGTCAATAGTCGGTTTCGTGGCAAGAACTCTGCACTTCGGTTTCCGATGGGCCGTTGGAAGTGTGGCGTGAATCGAGTGCTTTGTCACGGCTAAAAACAGGGCTGCCCTTGTCGTGTGCCACTATTGAATTTCTCTCGGGAACTACGACAGGTTCTTTATATCCCCAGCACGTCCCGCATCCCGTACAGACCGGCAGGCTTTCCAGCCAAAAACTTGGCGGCGGCCAGGGCACCGTGGGCGTAACAGTCGCGGTTCGAGGCTTTGACATTCAGTTCAATCGTTTCGCCCAACATGCCAAAGATGATCGTGTGTTCGCCCGGATTGTCGCCGATGCGAACAGCGTGATACCCGATTTCGTCGTGGGGGCGTTGGCCAAGTCGTCCTTCGCGACCGTGCTGCGACTTAGTCAGGTTCATTTGGGCGGCGATCAATTCGCCAAACTTGAGAGCGGTGCCGCTCGGTGCGTCTTCCTTAAAGCGATGGTGCCGCTCGATGATCTCGACATCCGCCCCGCCCGCATGTTGAGCCAGTGCTTTCGCGGCCGTCTCGGCCAACTGCATCGTCAAATTCACGGCCAAGCTCATGCTGGGCGACCACAGGACGGGAATCGTTTTCGCAGCGTCCTTTAAGAGTTGCACTTGGTGCGGTTCTAAACCGGTCGTCGCCACGACAATCGGAACTTTCTTCGCGAGACACCTTCTCAAAATCGCTTCGCAACCGGCGGGCACGGAAAAATCAATCACCGCCTGCGTCTCGCCGGGCAAGTCGGAGGTGAGCGGAATTCCCAAATTGCCGATGCCCGCGATGGCTCCGGCGTCTTGGCCAATTTTCGGATGGGTGGCCGCTTCGAGTGCGGCAATGATCGCGAGTTCTGGATCGGCCGCGCCGAGGGCAATCAGCCGTTGGCCCATTCGACCAGCAGCTCCGTGAATGGTAATGCGTATGGAAGGCATGAAGTGATGTGTGTTGAATGAGTTTGTAGGTCAGGTACCCCGTACCTGACCTACAAGATTTACCTGGCCTACGGGAATTAACTATAAAGCTGGATGGCGCGGATGATTTCGTCGAGGTTGTTACCGACGGCGACGGCCCGGTTGGCGAAGGCGGCTCGCTTGACGCCGTGCGGACCGAGGACTTTATTGAATTGTTCTTGATCGGTCGTGTGATAAGCGACGGTGGCGGTCGGGTCTTTCAATTGATGACCGGTCAGGATGCACACAACCCGCTCGTCCTTGCCAATGACGCCCTCGGCCACGAGTTGCTTCACTCCGGCGACGCTGGCCGCACTCGCCGGTTCACAACCGAAACCACCCGATCCGACCTGGGCCTTGGCATCGACAATTTCTTGATCGGATGCTTCCCGCACGACGCCGTTGCAAATGTCGATGGCCCGCAAACACTTGTCGAGATTCACCGGACGATTGATTTCGATCGCACTAGCAATCGTCGAGGCTTTTTTTTGCTGCGCGTCTAGTTCCGCGAAATAAGCGTATTCAATCGACCGGTCGGGGTGGCCATTGTTCCATTTCAGTCCGCGACGATGATGGAGTTCGTACAGCGTGTTCGCTCCGGCCGCATTGATAATTGCCAGTCGTGGAATGCGGTCGATCAGGCCGATCTTTTTCAGTTCGGCAAAGGCCTTTCCAAAGGAACTGCTGTTGCCGAGATTTCCGCCGGGGACCACGATCCAATCGGGAATCTCCCACCGCAGTCCCTCCAAGACGCGATACATGATCGTCTTTTGCCCTTCGAGCCGGAACGGGTTCACGCTGTTGACCAGATAAATGCCGAGTGCTTTGGAAACTTCTTTCACCCGCTGCATGGCGTCGTCAAAGTCGCCGGTGATCTGCACGGTGAGGGCACCGTAATCGAGGGCTTGCGAAAGTTTCCCGTAGGAGATTTTTCCCGACCCGATGAAGATGACCGCCTTCATCAATTTTGTGACGGCGCAGTACATTGCGAGCGACGCGCTCGTATTACCGGTCGAGGCACAGGCGGCCCGCTGGGCACCAATCGTGTGGGCGTGCGTAAACGCGGCGGTCATGCCGTTGTCTTTGAAGCTGCCAGAAGGGTTCATGCCTTCGTATTGCAGATGCAGGTTTCCGCCGGTCAGGCCGACGAATTTGGCCACACTGACCGAATGTTGCAGCAGCGTTTGTCCCTCTCCGACGGTCACGATCTTTTCTGGCGGAGCGAACGGAAGCAGGTCATGAAACCGCCAGACACCGCTCAACGACAATGGTTCATATCGGCGAGACCATTTCGCCTCAA
>JAYUFG010000140.1:0-6435 GCA_043738845.1 Planctomycetaceae bacterium | reverse complement strand
TGGAAATGAGTCTCGCCCCCGCTTTAATCATATCCAGGAAGTCAAATACTACGATGCTAGCTATTTACAAACAGCCTCTCAGGCCTATTCCGGCCGGGCCGACGGCAACGGGACATTGCGAAACGTCAGTTCCATTTCCTGCTGCGAACGAAGCCGCGGATACGTCAATCGTAGGACTTTCGGTTTTTCCTGACCTGTCTCGGATGTAAACGTTAGCTTTTGTCGCGCGCCCCGGTCGGTCAGGACATTCGATTGTCCCTGCGACCTTAGCGAATGCCCCTTGTCGTCGAACAACTCAAAGCGATTTTCTTGAAAGACGATGTCCTGCGGGTCAGGAACGGCTAAGTCTCTCGTGACCAGCACCGTGACATCATATCGCCCGCTCGAACGCTCCTCGAACTCCTCAACGACAAGCTGCACATCGTCCTGACAATGATTTTCTTTGGAGTTCAGGTCCGTTACATCAATCGCCGCAAAATCGCCGACCGCCACGAGTCCCCATTTCAGGACGAGCTTGTCGAGTTGCTTTGCTTGAGCAGGCGGCGGACTCAATCGCAGGTTCGCGGTCAGTTGTCGCGTTCCGCTGCCCGCCACGTTCCAACTTGTATTCGACGATTGCACGGGCGTGAGTGAGACCTTCGTATCAGTGATTGCTTCGACAATGTCGGGCTGCGAGCGATAGGCGACCAATTGCAGCCGGTCTTCCCACATCATTTGAAAATTGATCTGAAATGTATGGGTGACGTCGGACTTCTGATCGTCGTGGTCCAACTCCTCGATGAACACGCGGCGGGCGGAAGTGACTTGTGCCCGGAGGGGGCCAGCATAGGCGACCGGATTTTTTCCTGGCGGTCCGGCGACAACGACCAAGCCCGGCTCACGCACGTCGAAGTTTGGCCGAATGTGATTTCCGCTTTGCCGACAGAGATCGTCGAGGGTCGCCCAATAACCGGCCTTCTCGACCTGGACGGAAACATCCGCATCGTGAAAGGCACCGTAAGAATCGCCACGGAGGATGTGGTTGCCCGTCTGTTCCATGAGGCTCGACAGGGCTTTACTGGCTTTTTCATTTTTGAGATTTAGTTGTGCTTGTCCCGGCAGCCAAATCTCTTTGAGCTTAATCCGTTTGAGCAGATCGGTCGCACGCAGGCGAATTTCGGCATTGGTCGATTGGGTGGCCAGTTCCAGTTGTCGGCGGCTTTCAAAGCCGAGCGCGGCGAGTTCTTCGTCGGCCTGTTTGCGTTCGGCATAAACTTCCGAGCCAAGCTGCTTAACGAGCCGGGCAATGCGAATTTCTGGCGGCGACTCTTGGGCGATGGAAGGGATCGACGTAGTCAGAGCGATCAGTGCCAATAGTCCGACCAGCAGCAGCCGAAAAATTTGCGACAGGTTAAGTCTATTTCGCATTCGACACCCTTTTCAATCAGTAGCCAGCCTGGAAAATCACCCGCCGCTCGGCTATAAGAATTGCAGCGACGGAATAAACCAGCGGACGTTACGGAACCTTGGCCAGCAGGTCAAGGGCGATGGGCGACAGCAGTGATAGCAGTCGCGATTTTCCGCAATCATTCAGTGCCGCTTTTTTTGATTACGAAACAACTCATTATGAGGTTGCCCCGTGGGACTTGAGTGTCTGAGCATTGGACTGCTGGTCGCCGACCATTTGTGTACGCCGATTCCTCGGCTACCGAAGCCGGGCGAACTCTTGTTCTGCGACGAACTTCCCCTGAGTGTTGGGGGCTGTGCGGCCAATGTCGCGCTCGACCTCGCGCGGCTCGGTGTTGATGTCGGTTTGGTCGGTTGCGTCGGTCGCGATCCGTTCGGTCGTTATCTCGTTGAAACGCTGACGACGAGTGGTGTCGATACCAGCGGTGTGACGGCTCTGGAGAATGTCGGCACGGCCGCATCACTCATCATCAACGTCACTGGCGAAGATCGCCGCTTCATCCACGCTATTGGGGCCAACGCCCACCTGACAACGGAATACGTCCCCATTGACCGGGTGCGTGCGGCCAAGGTCGTTTACGTCGGTGGATACTTGCTTATGCCCAACCTCAATGCACACGGCGAATTGACCAAACTTTTTCGTGAAGCCCGACAGTCCGGTGCAATCACCGTACTCGACGTGGTTCTGGGGCCAGGTGAATTTTGGCCACGGCTTGCGGAACTCTTGGCAGAAACAGACGCCTTTCTTCCCAATGAGGACGAAGCGGCTGCGATCACGGGCCTCTCCGATCCGCTCGCTCAGGCCAAACGCTTTCGCGCCGCCGGAGCGAAAACGGTCGTTATCACCTGCGGCGGCGCAGGGACATTGCTCGTTTCCGACCGGGGCACCTGGCGGGCGGGAGTTTATCCAACCAAGTTCGTCGGTGCGACCGGGGCGGGCGATGCGTTTGACGCCGGGTACATCACAGGTCTATTATTGGGTGAGGATGAACTTGGCTGCTTGAGATGGGGGAGCGCGCTGGGAGCAAGTTGCGTTCGTTCGATCAGTGCCACCGACAGCGTCTTCACCCGCCAAGAAGCGTTGCATTTCATGCAGCAGAACGCGCTCACGATTTCAAGAATTTAACCGCACCACATGTTTACCAAAGTACACGCGGCAGCTTGTCGCGTTCGCTTGCATCCGCTTCGCTTGCGCGGCGCGGCTAACCGATTGTACTTTGCAACAGGCCACCGAACACTTAACGTATAACGCCGCCCTCACCCCACTCGGAGAAAACGTCCATGTCGCGTTCCCTTACCGTCACCGTTGCGTTACTACTCTTCACCTGCGCATGTTCCTTCGCCGTTCCCATTCACGCCGAGGACGCCCCGAAACCAAAGTCCATCGAACATCACGTCCATTCCGGTTACTTTGAGAAGAACGACTCGGGCTTGAATAGCGAAACAACTTCGATCATTGCCTGTCTCGATCAAGAGGCATTCGACAAGGTCTTTCATCCCGCTCCGGTGATGTTCAAGAAGAACGACTTCTTGGCCAAGGACGCTTTCAAAACGAAATTTGTCGTGGCGGTTGTCAAGCGGGGCGACGCCGTTTGGAATTACACCGTGGACTCGGTCACGGCCGAGAACGGAGTTTTAACCGTTAAGTACAAAGGTGCCCCGCAACCGAACACGGGCACCGCCAAATTTGCGTCACCCCTGATCATCGCCCTGGACAAGGCCGACTACAAATCGATCATCTACGTCGAGAACGGCACGGAAATCGGTAAGGCGAAACTGGATAAGTAGCGGTACATCACTATTTTGAGTATCGGGAACGGTTGTTTCGCTGCCCATCTACAATTTGCGGTGGGGGCAGATTACAATTCAGGGGGGCGTTTGGCCGATGGGTTGGCCTCTGTCGCACAGCCGGTGGACTCGATTGCCCCCTTACCTAATGACCGTTTAACTATCGCACTTGACCGGCCTATGGATTCCGAATCGAACATCTGGAAGCAGCACCTGGAGCATGTCGCGTTGACCGACGTCGGAATGCGGCGCGGAAATAATCAAGACTCGTTCGCCGTTGTGCTCGCAGGTGATCCTCAACATTTTTTGAGTCGGGGGCATGTCTTCGTTGTGGCCGACGGAATGGGTGCTCACGCGGCAGGTGAGTTAGCCAGCAAAATGGCGGCTGACGGAATTCCGCACACTTATAACAAATTGGCCGATCAACCGGCACCAGCGGCAATTGTCAAAGCGGTCCAAGACGCCAACGCCATGATCCATCAGCGGGGTCATTCGAGTCCCGATTTTTCTGGTATGGGAACCACCAGCAGCACGCTCGTGCTATTGCCGCACGGGGCGATGGTCGCACACGCGGGCGACAGTCGCATCTATCGCGTGCGAGGGCCAGCGATTGAGCAACTAACATTCGATCATAGTTTGCAATGGGAGATGAGGGCAGCGGGAGGCGTGGCTCCAGAGTTGTTGCCGAAAAATGTGATCACTCGTTCGCTCGGTCCGCATCCCAAAGTGCAAGTCGATTTAGAAGGGCCATTTCCCGTTCAAGTTGGCGATAAGTTTCTGTTGTGCAGTGATGGTTTGAGTGGCCAAGTGACGGACGAAGAGATCGGGGCGTTTTTGAACGCCATGCCCATCGCGGAGGCGGCCCAGTCTTTGATCGACCTCGCCAATTTACGCGGCGGGCCGGACAACACCACGATCATCATTGCAAAGATCCTTTCGACCGAGTTGCATCAACCGACCGAGTCGCTCGTCGTGCAACATTCCGATGGCAAGGCGGCTCAACGCCGCAGCGTTCCGTTCATGGTGACGGGCGGCGCATTGGCGTTGCTCGCCGTCGTCTTTATCGCCGTCCGGCAGTGGATTCCCGCAGCGATTAGCGGTGGATTGGCGGTGCTGGCGGGTATCATCGCCTTAGCGACGAAGTTGCGGGCGAACATTGGTCCTTCGGTCCTGCCGCCGGGTGCGATGTTGGGCAAAGGCCCCCACACTCGCTCGAACGCCACGCCGAACGCCGGGATTGTCGCCTCTGTAAGCAAAGTGGTCGATCAATTGAGAGAAGCCGCCGCCGCCGAAAAATGGCCGATCGACTGGTTCAAATTCGATCCATTGATGACAAACGCCCGCATCGCTTCGGCCAATGGCGATTTTGCCAAAGCGTTACGCGAGACGGCCCGGGCGATGAGTACGCTGCTCGGCCAATTGAAAAAGGTCAATCTAAAACGGCGTCGTGTGGAGTCGGATGAAGTTGATCTGGCGTAAGGTCCATTGACGATATGCTCGCATTAAGTGTCACGGGACGGCCAGCGAGCGGGTTTCCCACTCGGCAAATCGACAAGAGGTCAACTGACGAAACACGGTCCTTGCACGAGTTTGAGTGCAAAAATCGCTGATAGGTCGCCCGAGACGTGGGGTGTCCCAGAGAGGGATCGCGAGCCATCTTGATCGGGCCCATGAGCTTGATCGAAACGACGACCAACCAAACGGTTGTCCCAATCCCCAACACGCCCAGCCGACCCGTTACGTCCAAAGCGACATAGTGGGCCACGCACAACAGGAGCGGCAACAGTGCCACGAACCAAGCCAAACGGCGATGGTCCCGCTGATAGAACCACAGCGGCGCGAGGTAGACGGCGGGCAGCAGCAGCATGTAATAATGTCCGCGACCAATGGGAGAGACAATCAAGGTCGCCGCCATCGCCAAACCAAATGCGGTCGCCAAACCAAGTTCATCACGACGCCTGGCCATCAGTCCCATTGTCACGAATGACAAGCCGACGAGGCCCAGCCGTAGGTAAAGAATTATCCGTTCGATCAGGGGTGCGTCCATCGGGAGTGTGCCGCGAACGTAATGCTGGTCATCGTCGGCCAAAAGATCATTTGGCCCGGCGGCGAATTCAAACATCAGCCAGTTGCCGCAGCGATACAGAGCATTGCTGAGACTTTGATTGCGGATGGTGCGAGTGTTTCCTGTCCGGTCGGCACCGCCGAGATCATTGGCGCGAGTGGCGATTTCTTGATACCAAGTGGTCAGGTGCCGCTGATTGGCGTTCCAACCGAGCATCGCCGTGGGAATCACGAGTACGAACAACAGCATTCCCATCGCGACGCCGGAAATTGTGCCGACCGTTTTCGACCAAACACGTTCATTCGCGACCGCGTAGTACGAACGCACCACGAGTCCGAACAACAACACAGCAACCGGCAAGATCGGCGTGACCTTTAGCACGATGGGCAAGGCCAGGACGACGCCCGCGAGCGATGCTCCCCGCCAACTCTTGGCGTTGAGAACCAAACGCAAACCGAGAATCAGCAGATACGCCTTCACCACGCCGACTTGTCCCCGCTGGAGACAGTTGAGAACAGGTAGTGCAACGGTGAGGGCTGCGATCCAAGGGAGCCAGAGGAGGAAGGGAGGGGTGAGGGGTGACTCGTAAGTGTTACTCGACACCCCTATTGCGAACGACCACAATCGACGACTTTCGCGATAACAACCCCATACGGCGAACAGACTAATCACATACCAAAAGAGAACTTGCGTTTGTGTATCAAGACTTGCCAACGGTGCCACGAGCAGTGCGAACAACGGCGGATAAGGATAACCCCAACCGCGTGAATTCGTGACTTGATACGGATCGCGACCATCGAAGAAAGCCGCACCCGCTTCGGTATAGCAGGTGAAGTCGGTCATGTGGGCACCCGGGTCATTGGCTTCCAGACGGCCTCGATAGCGAACGTCGTACCAGCCCCAGACGACCGCCGTGATCGCGAGGATTGTGAATATCCAGCGCGTCCGCCAGGCAATGGCGTCGGGACTCAGGCTGAATAAAAGATGGAACATAAACTTCGCAGATCCGTTCAATGGTAGGTCAGTGCCTGTGGCCTGACCAAATTCGATATGACCACCTCAAAATTATCCCGAACGACCGATCCCGTTGCACACCACGTCAACACGAGTCAAGCCACAGGCACTGACCTACAAAG
>JAYUFG010000139.1:0-6443 GCA_043738845.1 Planctomycetaceae bacterium | reverse complement strand
TTCGTTCTTTCCGTTTACGGAGCCAAGTGTCGAAGTGGACATGAGTTGGCACGACACGAAAAGCGGTGCGACCCGCTGGGTCGAGATGGGCGGAGCAGGCATGGTCGATCCGCATGTGTTACAAGCGGTCGGTTACAACCCGGACGAAGTGACCGGTTTCGCGTTTGGCCTGGGCGTCGAGCGGGTCTGTGCCCGGCGTCACGGGATCCAAGACATCCGCGAGTTTTACAAAAACGACGTCCGTTTTCTGCAACAGTTTTAAGAACGTGTTGGCATCATGATTGTCTCCTGGGATTGGTTACAGCAGTACGTGAAGTTGGACGTCACGCCCGACGAGGTCGCGCGGCGGTTGATGCTGGCTGGGCTGAATCACGAGAAAACGACCGAGATCGACGGCGACTTTGCGATTGATCTCGAAATCACCAGCAATCGGCCCGACTGTCTGGGACATATTGGCGTCGCACGAGAGGCGGCCGTATTGTTCGGACAAGAGTTGAAATTGCCCGCCGCCGCACCGCTCGAAGAACCAACACCGGTCGCCGAATTGACGAGCGTGAAGCTGGAATGTCCGACGTTGTGCCCACGCTATACGGCCCGCGTGATTCGCGGTGTAAAGGTTCGGCCAAGTCCGCAATGGTTCGCCCGGCATTTGACCGTGCTGGGTTTGACGCCGGTCAACAATGTCGTGGACATAACAAACTATGTTTTGATGGAATGTGGTCAGCCGCTGCACGCCTTTGATTTAGGCAAGTTGCGCGGCCAGCGAATCATCGTTCGTGCCTCGCAAAAGGGCGAGCAGTTCTTAGCGATCAATCATAAAGCGTACACGCTCGAAGAAGGGATGTGCGTGATCGCCGATGCAGAGCGGACGGTCGCCCTCGGCGGTGTGATGGGCGGGGCCGAGACCGAGGTCACGATTAAAACGGTTGATCTACTCATCGAGTCGGCCGAGTTTTCGCCCCTGTCGATTCGTGACACGGCGCGAAAGCTGAACCTGCACAGCGATTCATCGTATCGGTTTGAACGTGCCTTGGATCCCGAGGGAGTTGACTGGGCCAGTCGCCGCTGCTGCGAATTGATTTTGGAATTCGCGGGCGGAGAACTTGCGATGGGCGTCGTTGACGTTGGTCGTAAGCCGGTCGCACGGGCACCCGTCACGTTGCGGTTGAGCCAGATTGCCAGAATTCTCGGCATTGAAATTCCGACCAATCGGGTGCGCGAGATTTTGCAGGCCCTCGGCAATCGAGAAGTGCAAGCGAATGCGACGCAGATCGAAGTGATTCCGCCGACATGGCGCGGCGATTTGACTCGCGAGATTGACTTGATTGAAGAGGTCGCCCGGATTCATGGTTACGACGAAATTCCGGAAGATGTTCGCGTGCCGATGGCACCTTCGCAAAGGTCGCCCCAAGACCGCGTTTTGAACAAAGTGCGAAGCGTGTTGACGGCCGCCGGATTTAATGAGGCGTTGACGCTAAGTGTTGTCGAGCGAGACTGGTCAGAGGCGTTTAGCCCTTGGACCGAGACCGCACCCTTGATGTTGCAAACGCCGATCTTACGCCGGGCCGACACGCTGCGGCGGAGTTTGATCCCCAGCTTGCTCGGTGCGCGGCGAACGAATGAATCAGTCGGCAATCCGCGAATTGAACTATTCGAGACGGCCAAAGCTTATCTGGCCACTTCTGGCGAATTGCCAAGCGAGCCATTGCTGCTGGGCTTAACGTCGGGCGGCGACTATGCCGCCGTGAAGGGCGTGATTGAAGAGATTGTTGCGGCCATTCGGCCCGACGCGCGAGTGGATGTTCGCGATGCGAAAAACGAACTCTTTGCGCGAGGCAAAGGTGTGGAGTTATTGGTCGGTGGAGAGACGCTCGGTTATCTGGGTGAGATTAGTTCGGCCGGTCTGAAAAAGTTCGAGTTGCGAAGTGCCACGACGGTCGCGGAGATTCGCCTGTCGCTGTTGAATGACATTGCGAGATTGATTCCGAAGACGGAGGAACTTTCGCCCTATCCGGCCGTAACGCGAGACGTGAATCTGGTCGTGGATGAGCGGGTTCGCTGGTCCGACGTCGCGGAGACGATTCGCACCGTCGTCGGACTGTACGGAGAACGGCTGGAGTATCTCGACACGTATCGCGATGCGAAGCGGTTGGGCGAGGGCAAAAAGAGTCTGTTGTTTTCACTCGTGCTGCGGTCGAAGTCTGGCACGCTGTTGAGCGAAGAAGCCGATGCAGCGCGGGACCGGGTCGTGAGTGCTTGCGGGGAACGGCACGCTGCGGTGTTGCGGCAGTAAAGCAAGCACCGCTGCGCGTCGCATCGCCGCTAACCGAGCAAACGAACGCTCCGCCGATTATTCGGTACCGAACATTTCATCCGGCAGAACCCGTTCGAGGATGCGGCCGAAATCTTCGAGGTTGCGGCGGCGGCCGATCGTGTGCCACGCGCTGACTTCTTTGAGTTCGGGCATCATTTCGACCAATTGCTCCACGAGCATCTCGGCCATCCGTTTGAGCCGGACTCCTTCGGCCTTTTCGAGAATCGCCATCGCCGTTTTCATTACGCGCACGAGACGCGCACGATCGAGGACGGAACTGGCCAAAGGATCGTCGAGATCGACGAGCAAATTGACGACGGGAACCTCGAGAACCTGTTGATATTTATAGAGCAGGCTGAGGGACAAGTCGGTCGTCGGCTCTTCGTGTTCGCGAACCGTTTCCAGGTCGAGATTGAGCCGCCGAGCCAAGTTCCGGCGCGTGACACCCTGTTGTTTGCGGACCTCGGCCAAACGATGGAGCGGGCGAGATTCGCTTTTAACCGGCGGATGTTCGGGGCGCGTCGGGACGACGTAGGACGTGTCGAGAGAGGAAAAAGCCGCTTCGTTTTTCGCCTTCGCAGAAACATGGGCGTTGATTGGCAAAATCGCCAGTTCAACATCGGTCGCCGAATGGGCGACGGGTAATGAATGATTCGCGGAGTCGCGAGACGTCAATGACGGGCTAGGTGTCATTGACGGACGGGGCTGCGGATCGCCAAGTTCGGAATACTGGGTTTCAAATTCGCCGACACTCATGGCAAACCACCTCTTGTCAAAATGGACAATGGGGAACAACTGCGACCAATCTGAAAGAGCAGTCCCTGCAATATCTTTTTCGACCAAACTATTGCCATGCGCGCAAAACGTCCCCTGAGGGATGAACTACACGTGACTTTAGGAGGGCGATCACTCGGAGCCATCCAAGTGATTACGACGGATCGTACACACACCTATGGGTTACGCAAATTACTGATGACTATGGATCCCCGTCAATCACGTGTTCCGACGTGTTGCGAACCCGACGAGGAACTCTCTTGCCCAGATGCCATCAGTGCCATTCTCTTTTGACCCGCTGGCGATAACTCGCCGGCTCACACACAGACGAGATGTAATGTGTCAGCGTTATCCATGCTATGCTCGCGATAGATACAAATCAATAGCGAGTGCTGAATTAGGTACGTTATTTTTTGGAGTTCTTTAGAGCAAGTCCCGCAAGTCGCAAGAAGACTGAAAAACCCCGTTTTTCTCGATGTTTTCGGCGTAGGGCTTTTCCGTACAAGCGTTCGCGATGAGTGCTATCACGTCCGCAGCGGTGTTGGAATTGTGGCTGGTCCGGCGAGGCGGCCAAGAAAATTTGAGATGGCTCGCCCGACGGTGGGGCCTTCCAATAGGGGTTGTCTTTCGCGCAACGTATTGCAACTCGGCCCGCTGCGCTCATTCGCCAATCGCGAACTCGCGGACCTTTTGCAGAAAGCTCGGTCGTTTCGTTTCACCGACGGGAATCGAACCATCCACGCGGGGAGCGGTTCCTTGGCCCGTAGTGTTTCCGCTGTTCAAAGAAGATCGCGATTTCGGTCCCGCCGCTTGCATTTGTCGCAGCGTGCGGCGTTGCAAAAGATGAAATCCGCTGGGCCGTTTGACGGGACGCATCGCTTCTCGCTGCGGAGTGGGAAGCCAACGTTTGAACCAGCTCGGCGAACGGGTGGCTGGCTTAGCCACGTCGGTCGCGAGGACAATTCCCGCCGGATCGTGGCGGCGATTCCACAGGCGAGGAAGTTCGTCGGCTTCGACGCCCCCTTGGGCATCATGGACGAGAATCATTTCGCCCAGCGTTCGATTGAAGCCGCAACGCAGGGCTTCGGCGAGTCCTTGGCGATCTTTTTGTCGAATGAGGTTGACTTGTGGATAGCGCAAGGCCAACTCGTGCGCAACCTCAACCGTCGCATCGGTCGAGCCGTCGTCGATGATCAGCAAATCAAACCGCGAGGTCAACTCGGGCAGGATTTCCAGCACCCGGCTGATGTCGGCTTGCAATGTAGCTTGAGCATTATGAACAGGGAACAGGACGCTGACTGAGCTTTCCAAGGGGAAGGCCTCCGAGAGAGGAGCGGATCTGCCATCTGCGGAAAACCATCGGCCAATTCTTCAAGAAGAAGTTAATGCTCCCCGAGAATTCCGCTTTGCGCGATAGATTCCGGCCAGTACGAAGTTTCCGTGGGCAACGAGAAAGCGGAAAAAAGCGTCGAGACAACGGGTGTTTTTGACCATTCACGTGAGCGAGAACCTGCACAGCCCGGCTGGCGTAGGGCATTTCGGCAGAGTATGCTGGACACCTTGGTATTGAGAAAAACGACGTTTTTGAGCGAGGTTTTATACCGTGTCTAACGCTGAAAGTTCGCCCGACTTTTCCAAGGGTGATGGTCTCGTTCCCGCCATTGCTCAGGATGCCGCCAGTGGCGACGTCCTGATGCTGGCCTACATGAATGCGGAAAGTTATGCCGAGACGCTTCGCACGGGCCGGGCGGTCTATTACAGCCGCTCCCGCAAAAAGCTGTGGCGCAAGGGAGAGGAGAGTGGCAACGTCCAGTTGGTCAAGGCCGTTTATGTCGATTGTGACGTTGATACGATCCTCTTGAAGGTCGAGCAGTTGGGCGGGGCCGCCTGTCACGAAGGGTTCAAAAGTTGCTTCTTTCGCGAGGTCACACCCGCTGGGCTAAAGGTCGTCGGCGAGCGGGTGTTTGATCCGGCGGTTGTGTACGGGAAAAAGTGAATTAAAGTTAGAACGCAAAATGCAAAACGCAAAACTCAAACTTGGAATTCCAGCGGGCAGCTTGCAAGAAGCGACGGGCGAACTCTTTCGCCGTGCCGGGTACAAAATCACATTCAGTTCCCGCAGCTATTACCCGACCATCGACGATGACGAGATCGAGTGTCTCTTGATCCGTGCCCAAGAAATGGCCCGCTATGTGCAAGACGGTGTTCTCGACGCCGGTCTGACGGGTCACGATTGGATTGTCGAGAATCAGGCCGATGTGCATGAAGTGGCGGAACTTGTTTTTTCCAAGGTCAGCCGCCGCCCCGTCCGCTGGGTCTTGTGTGTCCCCGAAAACTCGCCCGTGAAGTCGGTCAAGGATTTGCAGGGCAAGCGAATTGCGACCGAGGTCGTTGGACTGACGCAGCGATTTCTGGCCAAACACGGCGTCGAAGCGAAAGTCGAATTTAGCTGGGGTGCGACCGAGGTCAAACCGCCCCAGTTGGCCGACGCGATTGTCGAAGTGACCGAGACGGGAAGCTCTCTGCGAGCGAACAACTTGCGAATTCTCGAAGAAGTTTTGGTCAGCACCACCCGGTTTATAGCGAACAAAGCGGCATATGCGGATCCTTGGAAGAAGCAAAAAATCGACGACATCACCTTGATGTTAAAAGGTGCAATGGCGGCCGAGGGGAAAGTCGGATTGATGATGAACGTTCCTCGCGAACGGCTGTCGCAGGTTCTGGCATTGTTGCCAGCCTTGCAACGCCCGACCATTTCGAGCTTGTCCGACGAAGGTTGGGTCGATGTTAACACGGTGCTCGACGAGGCGATCGTGCGGCAGATCATTCCCCGATTGAAGTCGGCAGGCGCGGTGGGCATTGTCGAGTATCCTTTGAGCAAAGTGATCGAGTAGAAATGGGCACGAATTAAATTGTCGTACCAACGATTCAAACTGTCGTTAAACCAATCAAGGAGAATTCCGATGTTTCAAAATTCATGGCGGTGGGGTTCATTGCTGCTGTTGTCATTGTTGACGATTTCCGTGCGGGCGGAAGAGGCGAAACTGCCCCTCATTTTCGAGGAAGACTTTGAAAAAGGGGCCGACCGCTGGCAACCGAACGATCCGGCCGTGTGGAAAATTCTCGACGTGAAGGGCGATCACAAGAATGTTTTTTCGCACGTCAAGCAAGCGAACTACAAGCCCAAGCACCGTAGCCCGGTCAATTTTGCATTGATTAAGGATTTGAACTTGGGCGATTTTACGTTGGAAGTGAATTGCCAAAGCACGGTCAAGGAATATCCGCATCGCGATCTATGTTTATTTTTCGGTTATCAAAACGCAAATCAGTATTACTATTCGCATCTCGGCAAATC
>JAYUFG010000138.1:0-6448 GCA_043738845.1 Planctomycetaceae bacterium | reverse complement strand
AAACCGACTCCCAACCCCGTTTGTGCGACTTTCAAAGGTTGTGTAGCAACTCGAACGACATTGTAGCTGAATCAGCACAAATGAAAAACGGCGGTCGGCTGCGGTCATTTCGATTTGTTTCGACCTGTTCCGCTCGGCAAATTCGGCTATACTGGTCGGTTTCGTCCCCCGCTACTTGGATATTTATCGCTTCGCTGGCGCGGTTAACCGGACGTTGGAAAACTTATTGTGAAGTCGGGGCAATAATTCGAGACGAAACTTTGACGGAACGCTGCGACTTTTGGCATGATCGAACGTGATTCGCCCTACGACCGTCCGTTTTGGTTTTCCTACGCGGCAAATTTCACGTTGCAGGCGATGGTCGCGTTTCTGTTTCGATATTCCGACTTTGTGCGAGTCAACGGCGGCGACGAATTCGACCTAGGCCTGATTGTTGGCGTCGGCATGATCGGCAGCCTTTCCATGCGGGCCGCGCAAGGCATCGCCATCGACCGGATCGGTCCGCGCAAAATCTGGCTCGGCTCCGTCGTGCTGATTCTCATCGGACTGCTGGGCCATTTGACGGTGCATTCCGCCCGCGATTTTCCCGTCTATCTGTTTCGCATTTTCTACATGACCGGCTTGGCGGGTGCCTATGGAGCGTCGATCACGTTTACATTTCAACGGGTGAAGCCGCAACAAATGGCTGAGGCGGTCGGCACGCTCGGCACGTCCGGTTTCTTGGGCCTGATTCTTGGCAGCTATGGGAGCGATTGGCTTTGTCCCGGTCCCGACGTGTCGCGTTCGGAAATTCTGCACATCTTTTATGCGGCGATTGGATTGATGATTGTGTCGTTTGTGGTGGCGTGGTGCGCAACGGCGGGAGCAGTTCCGCCGCCCATTCGTCGGCGACCGCCGATGTGGTCGGTCATTCGCCGGTATCATCCTGGTTCGCTGATGTTGATGAGCGGAGTGATGGGCTTTGGCATCGCACTGCCGTACAATTTTCTGCGGCCCTATCAAGCAGAACTGGGAATCAACGGGTTAGGTTTGTTCTTTACGGTGTACGCAATCACGGCGTTTGTTTCGCGATTGACGGTTCGCGGATGGCCCGAGAAGTACGGCAACCGGCCGATGATAATGGCGGGGATGTTGTTTTTGATTCTTTCGATCTTTTTGTATTTGCCGGTGCGAGAGAATTGGCAACTCGTGTTTCCTGGACTGGCCTCGGGCGTGTCGCACGCCGTTTTGTTTCCGGCGATTGTGGCGGGAGGGAGCAGTGCTTTTCCAAATCGTTATCGCGGGCTGGGAACGTCGCTCATGTTGGCGATGTTCGATGTGGGAACCTTGATTGGCGCACCGTCAGTCGGCGGGCTGTTGAAACTTGCCAAGCTGCTCAATTGGCCGCCATTCCCGTCGATGTTTGTATTCGTCGCAACGGTGCTGATCGTCGCCACGGGCTATTTTGCATTTCTTGGCAAGCGCGACAAACCGTAGGACGCTCGATACAACGGGGCTGTGAGAAAGGCGAGTCTTTTAGTTGCGACAATGGATGCGTCAGCACTTAGCTTTCTTTGTTTAGCGGCAGAGTTGCCGTTCGATTTTGCACCGGAGAAAGGGGGTTGCTCGGCAGCGGGTCGCCTTGCTCCAGACTTCCTGTCGTCTCAATGTGCCGTTTGAGTCGGGCGAGTTTTTCCGCCGCAGGCAATTCGCCGGGTGCTTCTTTTCCCGGCAGTTTTCCCCAAGTCAACTCCCGGTCCCCTTTCGTCACGATGGAAAACGTGATCCGATCAGGCGTATCGGTTGACGAACCAACATGCGGAATAATTCTTCGCAATTGCAACGTCGGCCAACTCTCTCGCAAAAACAATGCCAGTTGCGCACCCGCCGCCACGCCCGTATCGCCCCACCGCGTTCCGGTCGGACCGCGAGGACCAGTTTGAATTTTTGCGATTCGAGGGTAGAGCCGGGCTTCATCCGCCGAAAAATCCTCGCTCGGCAAAACGGTCGCCTCGCCATCGATGGCCAACACTCCGCCGTCAACTTCGACCATTGCAACAGGTCGGCGATATTCCAATTCGACCTGTACGCCCGCTGTGCGGGTTTTGCTCACCCGCGTGACCTTGGCCACCCAGGGATGCAACTGAAACGCTTGTGCGATTTTCACCGTCAGCCGTTCATCCAACAGCGACAGCGACGGTCCCCAGCCAGCATCGCGAATGACCTGTGCCCGAATATCGGAATGAATCCAGGCGGGTGGCGGCGTGATTTCGATTTGATTTGGGTCAAGTTGATATTCGGGTCCGATGGCGACCTGTTCGCGGACATTTTCCCACAGCTTCATTCCACCCCAGACGCAACCGGCCAGGAGTAGTAAAACCAAAATCGGTTTTCGCAGCGCGCGAAAGACGCGCCGCTTGAGCGTTGGTTTTTTGGCGGCGGGTTGATCGAGAACAAGTTTCACGCGAGACTCTTCCTTGAGAACGCGGGAGGATTCAGCACAATTAAACTTCCCCGTATCGCAATAACCGGTTGTCCGCGACGCGCAAGCGGAGCAGTTTCTGCGGCGGACGCTTTCACCAAATTTCGATTTCTGTTTCCAATTCAACACCCAACCGTTCGGCCACGCGGCTGCGCACGATGTCGATCAGTTTGAGAACATCCTTGGTCGTGGCTTCAGGTGCGGTCACGATAAAATTCGCGTGTCGATCACAAACCTCGGCCCCGCCGACGCGCGTCCCTTTCAGCCCGGCCGTTTCAATCAACATCCCGGCACTCAGTCCGCGAGGATTCTTGAAAATACAGCCGTTGTTTTGATGGGTCATCGGCTGGCTCGCTTTTTTCACGATCCACTGCTTTTGCATGCGCTTGGTCAGTTCCTGTGGGTCTTCCGTTTCGAGTTGAAACTCAGCCTCTAAAATGACCAACTCATCCAAACTGCTCTGGCGATAGGCAAACACCATGTCATTGCGGGAGCGTTCGACAATCTCTCCGGAGCGGGTCATCACGTTCGCGCGACAGGTCCATTGGCCAATGTCGCCACCGCGGCTGCCAGCGTTGCCATGCAAGGCACCGCCGATCGTACCCGGAATTCCGACCAGCGGTTCTAAGCCAGCGAGTCCTTCACGAACGGCGACGGAAATGACGTGTCCCAATTTCGCCCCGCCCCCCGCGATTGCTTTGTCCTTTTGAACGGAAATCTGACTGAACGCGGGTGCGTCAAGTCGAGCTACAACGCCCTGCACCCCTTCGTCGCGGACCAGAATGTTAGAACCGCCACCAAGGATACGGACGGGCAGATTGCTCTCGCGACAGCGTCGAACGAGCGAGGAGAGTTCGTCCACGGAGGTCGGCTCGGCGAAGTACTCCGCCGGTCCACCCAAACGAAACCACGTGTGCTGCGACAAGGGTTCTCCCCGCCGCAGAATATGATCGAATTCTTTTCCGAGTCCGGTCGCCGTCTTGGTCAAGTAAGCAACTCCCAGTGTGTGTACAAATCCAGGCCATCTTACCTAGCTTTCAACCCGGATCATACGTCCGAATTGGAAACCGCGTCAATGGCGAAAGAGGGTGAAAACGGGGTTAGATTGCACGTCGCGGTTTACGTAGTTGGTGGTGGCGTGGTGGGTCGGAGGGTTAAATTTGACGCGATGAGCATCTGTTTTGCTTCAAAACAGGTGCGGGGGCCAAGGATGGCAATCAACAAGTTGTCGGATTTGTACAGCAATTGCCGCAGTGGGCAATTTTCCCAATGTCAGGAACTTCCCGCCAACTTTGCCGAGATACTCCGCCCGCTCGAAAATGACGCCTTTGTGGATCACGTATACCACCTCAAGCCATAAGCGAATAAATGAGTTCCGCTTCCTCGCTTCTGTTTTGGGTTTGTGTCGGTCGCGACCGCAGGGCATAGAAAAGACCGGCGGCAAAAACTTGCCACTCACACCTGGGTCGGGTTCGCTGCGCGGACCACACTTTTGCATCCCCGTTGAAAAACCTTTATGATAGTGGATAGGAAAATTGATGAACGGTACCCTTGTTATCAATTCACCTCGCCCCGCTGTGGTCGATTTATCCAAGCTCAAAACCAACAACGCACCCTATGAAACCGAAAGAAGTCCTGGCCCTCTGTCGTGAAAAAGATGTCAAAGCGATCGATCTCCGCTTCGTGGACTTTATCGGCACGTGGCAACATTTCACGATTCCCGTCAACAAACTTGCCGAAGATGTTTTTGAAAATGGACTCGGCTTCGACGGCTCCAGCATTCGTGGGTGGCAGGCAATCAACGAGTCCGACATGCTCGTCATGCCCGAGGCCGACACCGCGTTTCTCGACCCCTTTACAAAATTGCCAACGCTCGTTTTGATCTGCAACATTCAAGACCCGATCACCCGCGAAGATTATTCTCGCGATCCTCGCAACATTGCTCGCAAGTCGGCCAACTATTTGAAAAGCACGGGCATCGCCGACACGGTCTTCATCGGTCCGGAGTTAGAGTTTTTCATTTTCGACGATGTTCGTTTCGATCAGAACGCCCACGAAGGTTATTATCATCTCGATAGTATCGAGGGCGAATGGAATCGAGGTCGGGTGGAAAACCCGAACCTGGGCAACAAGCTGCGGTACAAAGATGGTTACTTTCCCGTTCCGCCAGCCGATCATTTGATGGATGTTCGCAATGAGATGATGCAAACCTTGATCGACTGCGGCATCGACGTCGAGGCCCAACATCATGAGGTTGCGACGGCGGGCCAAGCGGAAATCGACATGAAGTTTTCGCCGCTGGTGCGGATGGCCGACAACGTGCTGATTTACAAATACGTGCTGAAGAACGTCGCGACCCGTTTTAATAAAACGGTCACGTTCATGCCCAAGCCCCTGTTCGGCGACAACGGTTCTGGGATGCACACCCATTTTTCGTTTTGGAAAAATGGTCAGCCGCTGTTTGCGGGGAGTGGTTATGCGGGCTTGAGCGATATGGCTCTCTTCGCGATTGGCGGCGTGTTGAAACATGCCCCGTCGCTGCTGGCCTTCACCAATCCGACGACCAACAGTTACAAGCGGCTGGTGCCCGGTTATGAAGCACCCGTGAATTTGGCGTATTCGCAGCGGAATCGGTCGGCCTGTTGTCGCATTCCGATGTACAGCCCGAACCCGAAGGCGAAGCGGGTGGAGTTCCGCTGTCCCGACCCGAGCAGCAATCCTTACTTGGCGTTTTCGGCGATTGCGATGGCGGCGATTGACGGGATTCAAAACAAAATTCATCCGGGCGAGCCGCTCGACAAGGACTTGTACGACCTTGACCCGGAAGAGCGCAAGGGGATTCCGCAAACGCCCGGCTCACTGGATGAGGTTCTCGACGCGCTTGCGGCCGATCATGAGTATCTTCTGCGGGGCGATGTTTTCACGCGGGACGTGATCGAGACCTGGATCAAATACAAGCGGGAAAAAGAGGCCGATGCAATTCGGCTGCGCCCGCATCCTTATGAGTTTTGTTTGTACTATGATGTGTGAGTGGAACTTGTACACGCGGCGTCTCGCCGCGTGCTGAAAAATACCGAAGCGGCGAGCGGCGAATGGCGAGCCGGAGGGCGTAAGCCCCCGGTGTGAATCGCGATCACGCTTTGTGCAGATCGAGCTTCGTCGCGGTCGGGCACTCGTACACGCGGCATCTCGCCGCTTGTACAAGGGGGTAGGGTACGCATCCATGCGTACCTTGGATTGGAATTGCGAATTGCGATTACGCTAGGTATGCACAGGTGCATACCTAGCAATGCTCATTCGGGACGATAGAATCTCATTTCCGAACGGCGAAAAAACATCGCGAGTTCAATTTTTGAAACGTAACGAGCTATGGAACAGCCCATCATCGTTCGGTACCGCTGGACGGCGGACGAGGCAATCCAGGCGCGGCACTATCATCTTCATCACGTTATCCGCCCGATTGTTCGTGTTGGGGCAAACGTCCTGTTTGCTTTTTGCATCGTGGTTGGGGTCTTGCGACTGATTTTATATCCAATCACTGATAAATCATCGCTATTGCGTGCTCTAGCCTGGTTGACGCTGGGTGGTTATTGGTTCATTCTTAGACCGCTCGTCCGACGTTGGGTGATTCGTCGCCGTTTTAAGAAAGAACCGGACCGCGACCGTGAAATCGATTGGGAGTTTTCTGAAGATAAAATACGAGTTTCGACGGCACACTCCAACAGTGAGCGTGTGTGGCATTCGTACACGAAGGTCGTGCGGACGCCCGAAGGAATTTTACTGTACCCGAACGAAGAAATGTACCAATGGTTGCCACGGAGCGGTTTTGCGAACGACAAAGAGTTCGTGCGATTCATTGAGCTTTCCGCAGGGAAGATCCCTCGGCATTTTGACGTGACTTAAATCCATCGACAGGCGAACGTGATTTGACAACGCCGTCCTACTTAAAATACTCCGGCTCATTGCCCGGCGTCCATTTGATGTTGC
>JAYUFG010000137.1:0-6450 GCA_043738845.1 Planctomycetaceae bacterium | reverse complement strand
ACCCGGTTCAAATCCTGTCGCCCCGATTTACACTACCGAAGATGCCGTCCCCTTCGGTCCGGAGGTGAATTTCCCCGGACCGGAGTGGGCACTCGGTTCTCTTGCCTCGCGGCACCTTGTTGAATCGCAGGTCGATCCGGCTGACCAAGAGCCGGAAAACTTCTCGCCGTCGGGCTGGCTCGGTCTTCGTCATATCTTCGCCCAAACGCCATAGTCGGCCCACCACGGCCTCAACCTGGGCTTCGGCACCTTCTGGCCGGTTCGCCGATTTGTTTAGCTTCTGTTCGGCCTGTAGGTGGTCCCGTTGGCGTTTCAGGGCCGATAACTTTTCGCCGATCAAGTCCAGCACGTCGGCCGGGGCGCGGAGGAAGTTTTCGGAAGCCCGGTCGATTTCCCGGTTTAGGTCGGCGAGTTGCTTGGTTAGGCCGTCCGATCCCTGGACGCTGGTTTCCCGTCGATCCACAATTTGCTTTCGCAGGGCTTCGCGCAACCGTTCGAGGCTCGCTGGTGTCAGCACCGTCTCTTGGAGCTTCCGAATCAGCACATCCACCAACTGGTCCTGGTGGACGCCGTGGCAGCCGCAGCCGTGCTGATTGTTCTTGCCGCTCCGGCAATAGGTCGAGCAAACGTATTTCGGGTAACTGTGGCCCTTGGCCTGTAACTTGGCCCCGTGCATTTTGCAGCCGCAGTGGGCACAGAATACCAGCCCGGAAAGCAGGTAGGCGTCGCCGTTGTATTTCGTGTGCGTCCGGTAGACCACGCCGGGGTTGCTCCGTCTGCGGGCGTGCAACTTGGCTTGGACCCGTTCAAAGAGGGGCTTGTCGATCATCGCTTCGTGGGCGTCGTCAACCACGATCCAGGCTTCACGCGGGTTGTCTATGGCGTTCGGTTTGCCGGATGGGGAAAGCGTGACCTCGCTGCGGTCCCGTTCTCGAACCTGTCCTGCGGCGACGCTGTGATACTTTCCTTCGCGGCGTTTGGCCCAGGTGAACGTGCCGGTGTAGTTCTGGTTTTCCAGAATCGCTTTGATCGTCGCGGAATACCACGGGCCGTCGGTCGGTCCGCGCTGGCCTTTGGCGTTTAGTTGGTCCGCGAGGCTCCGCAGGCCGGTGTCGGTTTCCGCGTAGGTTTGGAACAACCACCGTAGGGTCGAGACTTTGACCGGGTCATCGGAAGCGACCAGTGTCGTCCGCCAACTGCGCGGTTTGCTGAATTTTTCACCGGTGCGAATTCGCTGGCGTTGCTCGCCCCGTTCGTCAATCAGCATCCGGTCGAACCCATAGGGTGCTGCCTGCCCGCAGAGGAACCCTTCTTTTGCGATGCCCGAAAGGGACCGTGAGACGTTCCGCGAAAGGTCGGTCAGGAATGAATGCTTTCCTTCCGCATGGAGGGCGTTCATGATCCGCCCGCTGAAACAGTCCCAATCGACCACGCCCTCCGCGACGGTCACGAGCTTCACGCCTGCTTGCCGTAGCGGAAAAATCCACCGCCCGGCCTCGATGCTGTCGAAGCGACCGAACCGCGAATAGTCCCAACAGAGGATCGCATCGAAGTCGCGACCGTTCGTCGCGGCCTTGTGCATTTTCAGGAATTCGAGGCGGCGTTCCGTGGCGTCGCCGCTGATCCCGCTGTCGGTGTACCAGCGAAGAATGTCGTAACCGTTCTGCTTGGCGTAGGTTTCAATTTCGCGTCGCTGGTCTTCGAGCGACCGCTCCTGCCGGTTGGTGCTGCGTCGCAAATAGGCGACCGCCCGAACCAGCCCCGCACGGCTAGTCTGGCTGTTTTTCATGGTCCGCGTGATCCTGTGTGTGGGGAAAATCGAGGCGGTTGTTCGCCTCTGGCCACATTGGAATCGACGCGGGGGAGAGGTTACAAGGCGTCATCCCCAAGAAAAGACGGGGTTCAGTTCCGTGCGCCTCGGTGCATTAGATTGAACAGGCGGTCCTATGCTGTTTTTAGCTCGCAAGGGTTCGAGTTGTCCGTGGAAAACGTCAACGCGAAATTTCGATCTGGCTTGGTTCGCTTGAATTGGCAAACTTCAATCGCATGATCCCGTCTACGAAATTCGTGTTTTCACGCGATAAGGTTTTCCCATTGATCGTTACCGAACGTGGCGCGGAATCCATCAACAACACCACGTTGGCTTGGCTCTCCGCCAAGCCGGTCGCCGCAAATGTCACTCGATCCTCCGTGCATTTCCAATCTCGCACGCGGCACGACGCGGCTAAGATTGCCGGTTTCTTAATTATTGTGGCGTCAACGTCCACCAGCAGCGCGCGAGCGTCAGGCGTTAGATCGAACCGAGTCAGCGTCTTGAATTCGGAGTCGAAGAGGTTGATGAATCGACCATCCAGGTGCTGTACTTCAGCCCCTGGCGTCGATTCGGAAATGCCAGCCGCGATCACAAATGGACCGCGACGCAAAACCAGGGCATTGCTTTCCTGCCATTTCTGGCCAATTGTTTCGGCCGCTCGTTGCACAAGTGCGCGAATGTTCTGCGAACCGTCTTTTTCATACGTCAGGGCGGCAGGGGACAGCGACTTGCGAATCACAAAACCCTTACCTACCTCGAATTCGCCCACCGCGTCCTCTGGCAGATTGAGCAATTTGAACAGGTGTTGTCGCGGTGTGCGAAACGAGTTTCCGGCAGAGTTCCACCATTCACGCACCGCGTGATACGGATCGTGATCGTCGTCTACGACCACCAGTACACCGCCGCCCTTGACCCATTGCACGAGACTTGCATGAACGTCGGGACTGGGCGGCTTTTGGCCTTCGTAAGTCAACAACAGAATGCGGTATGGCGCGAGGTACTTGGCCATGCCCGCGAATTCAAGTTGCACTGGCTGGACGGGTAGGCCCCGCTTCAGCAGCGGCATGGCCAGACCATAAAACGAACCGAGTGCGCGGTCGGAGGGATTGGGATCGGCACGTTGAAACATGATCGTGTCGGAAACCAAGACGCCCACGCCTTGCATACCGGATTTCTCCCAGCGAATCGCACTTTCGGGCTGTTTCATTTCACCTAACGCATGGAACACCGCCTGTAATTCGGTTTCATATTCGTGCGGAATGCCGATTCGTTCGCGTGATTCTTCGGGCTGCTTTAGTGCCGCGTCATTGGGTGGGTATTTGCCCTGAAACACTCGCTCTGGCCAAGGCATAACCTCATAGTGCCAAACCTCTGGCTGCAATAGCGACGCCACCAGCGTATTTTCCCAATTGCGGCGGTAGTCACTCCATGAGCGTTTCAAGTTATCTTCGATGGGATCATTCAGATACCAAACCCGCTTGCCGGAAGCCCGAACTAGATTTTGCATCGCCCCATATTCGAGAAACGCCGTCTCGAATGTCCGTTCTTTGCGCTCGCCCTCATAAACATTGGGAGTGCGGGCAGTGCCGGTCCAAACCTGGGCGATGAATCCGTCGCAACCAACTCCCAGCAGCGATGATTCAGGGCTGACGATTTGCCACTGGGCGTAGTTCAGAAGTGAATGCGACGGCACGTAGCAGCGGACCGCAGTGCCGTGCTTTTGATTGTAGTCGTGGACGTAACGAAAGACTTGCGACAACGCCCGTTGAAACAAGACATATTTCAGTTTCGACGCACGGTATTGTGCATCGACCGAGGTATGCGGCGGCATCCAGTCCTCGTGATAGTAATCTTTCCAAGCCCGCTTGAAGCTACCGGAATAACCTCCACTGGCCCAGAATTCGGGTTCTTCGAGATGGATCGCCTCCGCACCGGCATCGAGCGCACGTTGGACGCCCTCGCATAAGAAGCGAGCGTAGCTGTCGGTCGGACAGATGTAATAGATTCCGTGACCAATGCCGTGCATGATCCGCTTACCGTCGCGGGTGGTCTGGCCTTCTTCGTCGTGTACCATGCCATCGAAGCGACCTTCCAAGTAGTCTTCGTAAAAGCCCCACGAGACCCCAGTCATGACGTGGATGCCATATCCGTGGCTTCGCCAAGATTTGATGCGGGCGGGCAGGTTTTTATCTATACCGTAGACAATGGCCACGTCCGAATCGAGATTGAGCCGCGCCGACCAGGAAGCGTTGGTTTGAAACGAAAGCCGTTCTTCCGGTTGAGTTGGGTCGGCCGCGAGCAAGGAGGTGATCGGGCATAGCAAAATCAATAGGCCCATCATTGTAGAATAGGTGCGCATGTTCGGCATTCCTCGTAATTGATGTCTACGTCTGCGACAAAACGTCGTCCAGATTTCTCGCCTTCACAAACTTCGCCCCATTTGGACCGGTCGCCAGTGCCTTGAAGTGAGCCTTGCCGCATTCGAATTGCGCCTGCTCTTTGGCGCGTAAATCATCCAAGAATAGGCTGCTCTTGGTCTCGACGACGAAATACAGTCGCTCGGTCCCGTCCTTCTCGATCAAGACGGCCCAGTCCGGATTGTAAGTTCCCAGCGGCGTGGGAATCTTGAACCAGTTCGGAAGCTTGGCGTAGACCTTGATCGCCTCGTTCATTTCCAACTGTTGGGCAAACGATTGCTCCACGTTCTTTTGATAAACGACGTATTCGTACACGCACTTCTCGGCTGAAATCATGCTCTTGAGGTAGCCGGTCAATTCTTCCGTCTCGAATAATTCCTGCGCGTAGTAGTCCTCGTCTCCGAGACGCTGATATTTGATGCCCTCCACAATTGCCAATCGCTTCGTGCGGTTGATCGCCTCAGAGGTCAGTTCGATAAACTGCTGCGGGTTGCGGGTGAAGTCGCCCAATCGCTCGCTGTCTTTCAGGATGCGGGCGATGCTGCGCCGCGTGAGTTGCGTTTTGTCTTGGAGGTCGGTCAATAAATCCGGGAGTTCAATGTCGCGTTCTTCCAAAATGACAAAATCCGATTCCGCCGTTTCTTTCGCTTCTACACCGCCCCGACCGATGGCCAAATCGGCCTTGCGCCATTGCAGCCTCGTCTTGGTAATCGGGTGCAAGTTCTGAATTGCCTTCGTGCATTGGCGAAGCAGTTCTTCGTTGTCGAATTCAACGCGATACGTCGTCTTGTGCTTGATCTTGTTCCACAACTCCTTGAATTCCTCGCTTTGGAGGACGGCTTGGCGGGTTTTTACTTGCTTTCGTTCGTCGGCGTTTTTGATTTCCAGTTTCCCGGCGAGCTTGCGAAGCACATCTTTGATCTGCGAAAGCTGCGCCGCAAACGGTTCTGGAACCGTCAGGGTTTCGTCCTTGAGGGCCTGCCTCAGGGAATCCTGGACTTTGCCCTTAATGTCCACGAAACTTTCTTTGTGCAAATAATCCCAAAGCACCTTCGATTGATCGACACCCAACGGTGTCGCCGTTCCGTCAGCCGCGACGACCCGGATCGCGGCGAACTGGTGCTGCTCCACAATGCCGAAGCGAATCCCGGTGTCGGCCTCGATTTCCTTTTGCAGGTTGTCGGCGAATTGTTCGTACCCTTCCGTGGCAATGACCGTGAGGGTGTTCACGTCGAACCCGCGCAAACGCTCGCCTTTCTGGTTCACGCAAAGCCTCAGCCCGCGACCAATCGTCTGTCGCCGCTCTCGCTCCGTGCCCATTTCTCGCAAGGCGCAAATCTGAAAGACGTTTGGGTTGTCCCAGCCTTCCTTAAGCGCGGAGTGTGAAAAGATGAATTTCAATTTCGTATCGAAGCTGAGCAGCTTTTCCTTCTCCTTCATAATCAGGTTGTAAGCCCGCTCCGCGTTGTCCCGGTTGGACTGGTTGTTTTCCGCCGTATCGCTCCAACCCCCTTGCTTGTCGATGGAAAAGTAGCCGTCGTGAACGGCTTCGGCGTCCGAGTGCATGTCCACTTCTTTGAACAAGGTTCGATAGTCGGGATGCTTGGCCAGCCGACGATATTCGTCCTCGAAAATTTTCGCGTAGTCGCCTTTGACCGCCTGCCCATCGGCGTCGTATTGGCGATAGCGATTCACGGCGTCGATGAAGAACAGGCTCAATACCTTGATGCCCAGCGGGGCCAATCGCAGTTCCTTATCGAGGTGTTCCTTGATCGTGCGGCGGATCATTTCGCGTTGGATCGTCAGCGGCTCGACTCCGCCAAACGCTTCGCCCAGCCGTAGATAATGTTCGCCGCCGGGGACGCGCAGTTCCAAATGCTCTTTTCCTTTCGCGACGCGGATTTCGCCGATGCGGCAATTTTCGTAGACGGCCCGTTTCGTCGTTTCGTCCAATTCTTCCCCGTCCTGGACCGTCATTTCGCGGCGGGCCACGCCGTGCAAGGTCGGCATGTCGAGTTCGACTTTGGCCGTGATAACGCCTCGCTTGTTGCTTACGGAAATCAAGCGGACATACGGTTTGTTGTGCCCACCCTCGATCCCGGCTGCGGCAACCTCAATTTGCTTCACGAACTTTCGTTCGTAGGCTTCCACCGCATCGAGACGATAGACCATGTGGTGCTTATCGACATGTGTTGCCGAATAGCGAAGCGTGCAGAGCGG
>JAYUFG010000136.1:0-2451 GCA_043738845.1 Planctomycetaceae bacterium | reverse complement strand
CTCGTTTCTCGAACGCGCCAAAAATTTGGCGTGGGTTGATCTCACCGCCTGTCTGATTACAGGACAAGGATTGCAGTCTCTTCATTTTACGGACGGAGACGAATTCGATACCAGCCTCGTTCTTGTCGATACGTCAATCAACGACAGCGATCTCTCAAAACTTGTTCACTTCAAACATTTATCAAGGTTATCACTCGCTGGAACCAAAGTAACCGGCACAGTATTTCGACAGCTTCTGCCTGGAAGACGCATCGATTCGATTGATCTAACCCGAACGCCCGTAAATGAAGACGGCCTACGAGCCATTGCGGAACGTGGCGGAGTCCGAGAGATTGCCTTGGACGCCGCAATCGCGAATACGGCGAAACAAATATTCCACGAATATAACCGTAACATCGTGATCGACGCGCCCTCGCCCCCTGGAATTCAATCGGTACCGCTCGATAACGAATAAGCCCTTCCACCCATTGCAGCGACCTACGAAATGTCTTTGTCCTTCGCGAGCTTTGCGCCTTGGCGTGAGCCATTGTGGTTCGGCTGAGCAGAAACGTAGGTCAGGTACCCCGCCCCCGACATTTTTACACAAGTGTTTCCATCCCGAAGGGATGATAGCAATTAGCCGGTGGTTGAGCGCAGCGACACCACCGGAAAACGGTCCGTCCACGACGTTCGACCCCGGCGGGTTCGCAGCGAACTGCGCGACAATCCGTCGTTGGTGAGAAAAGCTGGCATCCCTCCAGGATGCAAAACACACGATGCGATTGTCACCGGTGGTGTCGCTGCGCTCAACCACCGGCTAATCGCCGTGACCCCTGCCGGGGTCCAAACAAACGCGATGTATCGGCACCTCGGAAGCTTGGGCCGAATGTAAAAGACTTGTGTATGAACTTCAGGTACCCCGTACCTGACAAGCACAACAATCAACGAAAATGTCAGCAACAGGGTATCTGACCAACGTACTTGCCAACTCCTTAACGAACAGAAATCATGTCCGAACTTATTATCAGTGTCTCTGGTTTACGCGGCCTTGTCGGAAAGACACTCACGCCGGAAGTGGCGGCCAGATATGCCACCGCCTTTGCCGAAATCGCCCTGCCGGGACCGATCCTCATCACTAGCGACGGCCGCGAGAGTGGCCCCATGTTGGCCGCCGCGATCACCCAGCAACTGACCGCGATTGGGCGGGATGTGTTCAACGGCGGAGTCGCGGCCACCCCGACGACCGGCGTTCTCGTCCGACACCTGAACGCGGCGGGCGGAATTCAAATCTCCGCGAGTCACAACCCGGCCGAATACAACGGGCTGAAACTCTTCTCGTCGGAAGGTCGCGTGATTCCCGCTCAGGAAGGGGAAAAAGTCCTGGCCCGTTATCAACAGAATTATCCGTCAAGTCCGAAGTCCACGCACGTCACGTCGCCCGGCACGGTGCGGCACATCGCCGACACGATCACCCAGCATCGGGAACTCGTCCTGCGGCTGGTCAAGGTCGCGCGGATACAAGCGAAACAGTTTCACGTGTTGCTCGACGCGAATCACGGGTCGGGCAGCGTGCTCGGTGTCCCGCTGCTCGAATCGCTCGGTTGCCGTGTGACGGTGTTGGGGGGCACGCCCGACGGACGGTTTGCCCACACGCCGGAGCCGACGGCGGAGAATCTTTCGGGCGTGCTGGCGAAAGTTCGCGAGGTCGGGGCGGCGATTGGTTTTTGCACCGATCCCGACGCCGACCGCTTGGCCGTGATTGACGAAAACGGTCGTTATCTGGGCGAGGAATACACGCTCGCTATGTGCGTTGATCATGTTCTCCGTTCGCAAGTCGAACCCTTATTGCGTCCGGTCGTGACAAACTGTTCGACGAGCCGGATGTCGGAGGACTTGGCAAACAAGTACGGCGTCCCGTTTTTCCGTTCCGCCGTAGGAGAGGCGAACGTCGTGGACCAAATGCAAACGGTCCAGGCGTTGCTCGGCGGTGAAGGGAACGGCGGCGTGATCGAGCCGCAGGTCGGTTGGGTTCGCGATTCGATGGTCGGGATGGCGTATTTGCTCGACGCAATGGCGGCCAGAAATCTGCCGATCAGTCAACTCGCCGAGGAACTTCCTCGGTATGAAATCGTGAAGTCGAAGGCGACCGTCGCCCGGGAGAAAATCCCGGCTGCACTGGCCGCTTTGGAAAAACATTTTTCGGATGCAGCCTTCGATAAGCTGGACGGTCTGCGGCTCGACTGGCCGGGCAAGTGGTTGCTCGTGCGGGCGAGCAATACGGAACCGGTCGTGCGGGCCATTGCCGAAGCCTCCACGGCCCAGGAAGCACAACGCCTGTGCGACGAGTCGGTCGAAGTGTTGCAAACAATCAACTCGTAAACGCGGCGTCTCGTGGCGTTCAATGCTCGTACACGCGGCGTCTCGCCGCGTTTAATAAGCGGCGAGACGCCGCTTGTACAAGTGGGTTCAATG
>JAYUFG010000135.1:0-6459 GCA_043738845.1 Planctomycetaceae bacterium | reverse complement strand
TTACGTCGATTCGCGCTACAATCATTCGCTTCGGAATCATGCTCGACCTTGCGCCTTCGTTACGTTCGGAATAACCCCACCTTGGGGTATGTGGCGTTGCTGGTCGGGCAGAATTACTATTACTCGCATAATGCGGCCCACCCCCGGCTGTCAAGGGTTCTTGACGAGTCGCGTCCGCGCTTTTCAGAGGAATTGGCATTTTATGGCTGGCATGTTCGACACTTATCGGCGGCACAAAAAGCTGGTTTTTTCGCTGTTGCTGTTGGCGATGGTTTTGTTTTTGGTCGGTTCCAATTTGCTCAGTCAATTTGGCTCGCGAGCCGAAGACCGCGACACGGCCGTCGCGACGTGGAAGTATGGCACGATTCGTAACAGCGACCTGGGCCACACCATTGCCGAACTCAACATGTTAAATCGCGTGCGTGGGCAGATTCAGCGAATGTACACTGGCCAAGAAATGAACATTCCCAGTGCATCGCCGGAAATGGCATTGCACCGCATCGTCCTTTCTAAAAAAGCGGACGCAATGGGGATCGAAGTCAGCAAGGCGAACGTGCAGCAATGGATCAAGCGATACACGTACGAAATTCCGACCGTGTCGCTTCAAGAGGCCTTGGCCAAAACGCGAATCTCGGAAGAGCAGTTCTTTCAAGCGATGCAGCATGACGCGAAAGTAGATCGCGTCACCCGTCTCCTCGGTGGCGGATTGGACAACACTCCGCCCGCCGAGAGCTTTGCGACTTATCTGCACGAGAAGCAGCAACTAACCGCCGAGGCGGTCGCGGTCCCGGTTGCGGAATACATGGCCGAGAAATCGAACAAGGACGACAAAATTCTCAAGCAGTTCTTTGATCTGCATAAGGAAAAATTCGCAGTGGATGGCGAGCCAGGTTTTCGCCGTCCCTATGAGGCCCAGTTTCAGTTTTTTCTGGCGAACATCGCCGACTTTGTGCCAGCCGTCGAAGGACAAATCACCGACGAAGCCGTGAAAGATTATTACGAAAAGAATCGCGACAACTTCAAGGAACTCGACTTGCCGAAGGACGACAAGAAAGAGACCGATCCCAAGCAGGACGCTGAAAAGAAAGAGGCTGACAAAGACAAAAAGGAACCGGAAAAGAAGGACGCGACCGTCACTCCCGAGCCAGAAAAGAAAGACGCAGAAAAGAACGACGCTGCCAAGAAGGATGCTGCCAAGAAGGATGCTGAAAAGTCGCCTTTCTCCGAGGGCGATGAAAAAGGGATGCCCAAGCTCGATCCCACGCCCAAGACAGAGATCCCGAAGACCGACGACAAATCGTCGGACGCAAATCGTGAACGCTTGTCTCCGTCGGCCGTGAAATTGGTAAGTTTCAACGTGGCCGATGAATCAAAAACAGATGAACTGAAAACAGACGAAGACAAAAACAAGCTCTTGTTCAAAGAAGAGAAGTCCGTCGACGAAAAGAAAGCAGATGACAAGAAAGCTACCGAAAATAAAACGGATGACGGCAAACCTGCACCGGAAAAGCCCGCACCAGCGAAGCCCTCCGAGCCTGATACGAATTTGCTCGACAACAAGAAGATTGACGATGTGAAGAACGTGGCCGACGAGATCAAAGCCAAGACGAAGTATAAAACGCTCGATCAGGTGAAGGGCGAAATCCGCCGCGGCTTGGCCCGCTCGCCCGCTGTTAAAAACGCAACGGCCGCCCTCGATAAAGCCAACTCGACGGTTACTGAGTACAGCACCAAGCGGGCGATTTGGTCGAGCAATAAACTGATTGGCAAGGAAGAACCGGAACCCTTGGCTCCCAGTTTTGCTGACATCGCCAAGAACCTAGGTCTCCTTTTGGGCCACACGGAAATGGCATCCTTTCCCGAATTTGTGAAGAAGAACCCGCTGTCGCGTTTTTATCTCCCTGAGTCGGGCGTGGCCTTTGCGAACAAAGCGTATTCCCACCCGATGACGGAATACACGCCGGTCCGGATCACCGATGGCAACGATAATCTGTATTCCATCTGGTTGACCAAAGATCGCAAAGAAGTTGTTCCCACATTTGAAGAAGCCAAGGCCGACGTGATTAAGGCGGACCTCATGATCGACGCCAGGAAAAAAGCCCAGCAAGAAGCCGAGCGGCTCGTCGCACTCGCCAAGAAAAAACCAGCGGACATGCTGGAGGAAGTCTTCGCAAGCGAATCGGGCAAAAAGTCAATCAAGATCGGGCCGTTTAGCTGGAAATCGCAGCAAGGTTTCGGAAACAATGCGCGGCTCGTCACCAATGATATTCCCGGTATCGAGGAACCAGGAAATGAATTCATGCGAGGTGTTTACGCCCTCGAGATCGGTGAGACCGGTATCGCTTGGAACCAAACGAAAACGATGGCTTATGTCGTTCGCCCGAGCGCGACCGAAAATTTGCCCGCCGTCTACACGGTCAATTTTTTGTATGGCAAAAAACCGAGTTATGAAAACGAAGAAACGATGCGGAGCATCGGCACGAAATGGTTCGCCGCCTTGGAAGAAGACATTGGATTGAAACGCGACAAGTCGTTTGGTCAACGTGGCGGTTCGGAATCAGCAGGCTTGCCCGTTTCTTCCAGCGACGACGATTGATCGCGAGAGAAAACTCAATGGTAGGGTCCGCCGTGCGGACCGAGAGTTCGCGAACCATCCCGTAAATTCGCGAAATTACCAACATCGCCAACCAATGGTCTGCACAGTGGACCCTACCGTTCATTACCGATAGAGCGACTCGATCAGTTCGGTCAAATTCGCCTGAATCACGCCCCGGCGAAGTTTGAGCGTCGGCGTCAGTTCGCCCGACTCGATCGTGAAACCCCGATTGAGCAACGCAAACCGGCCCATCTGTTCCTGGTGCGAGACCCCCTTCAATCGCTCGTCGATTGTTCGGCGATAAAGTTCCAGCACGGACGGATGTCGCAACGCCTCTTCCCGCGACGTAACGGGTATCGCGTGCTTGATAATGTACTCTCTCAAAACGTCCGGGTTCGGGACAATCAAGGCCGTGAGATAATTCCGCCCGTCGCCCTGCACGACCGCTTGCAGGATTAGCGGGTCTTCGGTCAACAGGGCTTCCAGAGCGACGGGTGCGATGTTTTTTCCAGCCGCTGTGACGAGCAGTTCCTTTTTACGGCCGGTGATTTTGAGAAAGCCGTCGGCGTCCAACTCACCCAAATCGCCCGTGTGCAGCCAGCCCTCGCGAATGACCTCGGCGGTTGCGTCGGGCCGTTTCCAATAGCCGCGCATCACATGCGGGCCACGAGTGAGTACTTCTCCATCGTTCGCGATTCTGATTTCGATGCCCGGCAAAGCTCGGCCGACGTATCCATTTTTATACGCGGCACGCACCGACATCGAAATGACGGGCGACGACTCGGTGAGGCCGTAACCTTGCAACAGGGGCATTCCCCGCTGCTCGAACCACTCGGCCACATGGACCGGCAGAGCGGCACCGCCGGAGCAACATGATCGCATTCGACCCCCAAAAAGTTCGAGGAGTTGGCCCGGCTGCTCGGCCTGGCCCGACGAGCGTAGCGCGCGATAGACCTTATCATAAAAGTAGGGGACACCGTTCATAAGGGTCGGGTGTAACTCGGCACAGTTGGCCAAGATGCGTTCGCGGCTTTCGACAAGTGCCAATTGCGATCCGCGCCCCAGCCACGTGTACAAATCACACGTGCGCGCGAAGATGTGACTGAGCGGGAGCATACACAGTCGCAAATCGTCGGGCGTCACATCGAATGCCTCGGACATGCCCCGCGCGTTGGAGACCAAGTTGCGGTGCGTGAGCATGACCCCTTTCGGTTCGCCCGTCGTACCGGACGAATACAAGATTGTGGCCAGATCGTCGGGCGAGCCGTGCGCTTGGGCAGCACGCAAAAATTCACTCAGGTTCAAATCGACTTCGTCGTTGGGTAGATAGGGTTCGACGCGGCGGCCATGAATGGTCACGTCGCACGGATCGAAGGAATAATAGCACACCTCAGCGGGCAAACGGATTTCCGGCCCCGCCAATTTTTGAGCTTGTTCATTTCCGGCCAAAAAGACCACTCGTGCGCCGCAATCCGAGATTTGGAAAGCGATTTGCGGGCCAGCCAAAGGGGCATGAATGGCGACATGGACGCCGCGCACAAGATGCACGGCCAGATCGACGACGATCCACTCGTAGCGATTTTCGGAAACTTGCGCAACACGCTCGCCCGGCTCTATACCCAGTTTTGTCAACCTTGTGGCCAATCGACTAACATCGGCCGCTAACTCGTTCCAAGTGACTTGTTGAAATCCGCCGCCCACTAGCGGGGAGTGGAGAGCGATTTGTTCGCCAGCGGTTTGCATCCGCCGAGCAAACAGGTCGATCAACGTGTTGGGATCCGAGGTAGACATCTCATCAGCGTAGCGTGCGGTTAAAATTTCCGAAAGCGTCGAATTCGTAGGTCACGGCTCTGTGCGTACCCAGTGTTGGGGAAAATCTCCACAAAAAATCGTAGACTCCATGCAAACAGACCGTTTTGTTTTCAAGTATTCTCTTTTATCTCGGCGGCTAAAGTGTTTAATGTTCGTCGGTGTATTATGGCGTGAAATGAGATCCAAGCTGTTTCGAAAACATGACAATGGATTTGCCGCCGAGATCGCCGAGGAATCAGAGAAAGGTCCGTCAGGCGAGCATAGGCTATTCGTCGTCCTTAAATAGGAGCAGTTCCAGATAACTCCGCCGTTCGCTCGACGTTAATCCGAGTTCGGTCACGAGTGAGGCAAGGGATGACTTGGCGGCTGCGAGCGTTTGTTCGTCGGCGGAAAGTTCCAACTCGACGAACGTGCCTAACCCGGCGACTTCGTCCCAGGCAATTTCAACCTCGTGACCTTGCCACATGAACGATTCGGCACGCCGCTCCTTGCGAACTTCAAGCACCGTTCGAAAGCCGAGGGCCAGCAACATTTCTTGCCACTGGGTGGCGCTCTCTTCACCCGACAACAAGGGCAATTCTAATTCTCGCCGCGTTTTGGTCGTCGTGTCGAGCTTCGGTCCTTTGTAGGTGAGGCAGTTTGTTGTGCCGACGCGACGGATTCGCAATGCCTCGTCGGTTTCGGCGAAATCGCGGGCCGGATGGGCAAAGTATTCGTCCCTCTGCACCACCGGGGTCTTGACGAGGGGATCAACCCCGAGCGTACGGAGTTTGGCTTGCAACGTCGGTGGGTCCACGACGCGGAATTTCTGTTCGACTTCCAGGTGCATGGGCGTGGGGTTTGTTTGTGGTGTAGGTCAGGCCTGACAACAAGGGGGTGAAGAATTGGCGGGGAATTCTTGTCAGGCCAAAAGCCTGACCTACGACCGTGTTCGCTAACAACAACGCAATGGCATACACAACAATGCTTTACGGATTTTTTGGGGATCGGATCGGGCGGTGTGTGGCCGTCGTACACTGTCGCCATATTGTAACACTTTTTGCCGATTTTCGCTCAGCATTGTGTAGGGATCACGCCACGAGCAGGCTTATAACCCCCAATTTTTCCAATTCAGTTTTCACCCCCCAGATTCGAGGAGATTTATCATGTTCACGTCTTTCACAAAAACGATCACGGCCACGTTGGCCCTCGGTTTGATTTTAGTCGCCAGTTCGACCCAAGCTGCCAAAAACGGTGGTGGCGGTGGAAATGGCGGCGGCAACAGTGGTAGTAATGGCGGCGGCGGGAGCAACTTCAGCCGTCCGACCAGTTCTTCGACGTCCAATACGAACGTCGCGAACAACAGCAACAGTAATTTCAACACGTTGAAATTGTCAACCGGCAATCAGAACCCGACGAAGGTTGTCAACACCAACAACATCACGACCAACACCAACAATCAGAGCCACAACACGGGGATCGTCACTCCGGTCAAGCTCAACAATGTCAGCAACAACGTCACCAGCAACAACACTCTGAACCAAAACCACAACAACAACGGAATCAACAACGTCGTACAGAAGACGAACCTTTCCACGAACTTGTTGAGCAACAACCAGAGCCACAACAACTCGCTTCAGAACATTTCCAAGAATGGATTGTTCCAAAACAACAATCTGTTCAGCCAATCGAAAGTGTTGAAGTCGGATAAGTTCTGCCAACCCTTTTGCTACGACAAGAAGTGCTGCGGCTGGTGGGACTCGTGCTGGAGCCGCTGCTATGACCCCTGCTGGTCATGCTGCTCCAAGCCGTCGTGGTCGAACGATTGCTACAACTACGAAACCTGCTGCTACACACCTTGCTACTACACCCCCTGCGTCACGCCCGTTGTGACCTGTGGCTGCGAAGTGGCCCTGACCTGCGATGCGTACAACATCGGAACCTTCAGCACGCAAACGGTCAGCTATGTAACGCCAGTGGCCAGCACGGGAACCAGCGTGTTGCAAAGTGAGGTGCCGACCGATTTGCCAGCCGGACTGCAACCTTCGCCAGAAATGACCCTGCGATTGATG
>JAYUFG010000134.1:0-6463 GCA_043738845.1 Planctomycetaceae bacterium | reverse complement strand
TCAAAATTGCCAATTTGTAAAATCGTGAGCGATGGACTTCAGTCCGAGCAACGATTTTTCCCCGAACCTACCGGCTTGCAGCCGGTAGTAGTTCAGTCTCATGCAGTTTTCGCCATCAACTTCACTTGTGATCGTAGCGGAAACGGGTCGGGTTGTAAAAACCAGTGCCGATTTTTGCGGAATCGTCGCTGTTTCGCGCGTGCTGGCCGGGCGGCAACGGTTCAAACGATTAAGCAGTTTTTTGATCGGTAGGGATGGTGTTTACTTTGCTTAACCCCGTCGTCCACAACGGGACACCGCGTGGACGCGGCGGCTAAGCGGTGGTATAAGCGTGGAAGCGGTGGCGCGAATGTGGACGCAGTGGCTAACATCAAAGGACTCATTTCAATGACACGTTCCGATCTGAATCGGCGAAATTTTTTGACGCAGTCGTGCGCGACCGTCGCTGCGGCTGCGATGGTCGGCAAATTTGCCTTCGCTGCTGAATCATCGGTGCCGAGCAAGAAAAAAGGGGTCGGGATCGCGGCGAACAAAGATGGAAAGTGGTTGGAGCGGATCAAAGCCTTGAACGCCCGTTGGTTTTATTCCTGGGGCGCGAGCCTGCCGGAGGGTGTGCCCGAGAATGTCGATTTTGTGCCAATGATCTGGGGAGGGTTCGGCGAAAAGGGTCAAGAAACGCTGGGCAACGTCAAACAGTTGGGCAAAGATGGCAAGGTCCGTTACCTGCTCGGCTTCAACGAGCCAGACCAAAAACATCAAAGCAATTTAACGGTGGAAAAAGTCGTCGAACTGTGGCCCCAGCTCATGGAGACCGGTTTGCCGCTGGCCAGTCCGGGATGTGTGCATCCCGATCGTGACTGGATGAAGGAGTTCTTTCGCGAAGTCGAAAAACGCAAGCTGCGAGTCGATTACATCGCGGTGCATTCCTACGCTGGCCCCGACGCGCATGGCCTCATCAATCGGTTGCGCGAGGTACATAAAATGTTCGGCAACCGGCCGATTGTCATCACCGAGTTTGCGGTGGGCGACTGGAATGCCAAGACGGTCGAGGAAAACAAACACTCCGTTAAACAAGTTTCTCAATACATGCGCGACGTCCTGCCGTTGTTGGATAAAGCCGACTTCGTTCACAGCTACGCTTGGTTTTCCGCATCACCAAAAATTGCTGCCCTCGGCACTTCGGCGTTGTTTAACGAGGCGGGCGAACTCACGGAACTTGGGAAAATTTATGCCGCGATGTAGTGGCGTCGTGGCGGGTTTTAGCAAGTCGTTGGTTGCTTAGCCCCGTCGTCCACGACGGGAGAACACCGCGTCGATGCGGCGGCTAAGCAGGGGGCGGTGGAGCGGCGAGGCGAATGGCGGGCCGTTATGTTGCAACATGCCCGAAGCCGGGCAAGTAGCGTTGCCGAGCGGGGAAAGATTGCTCCGGCGTGCGGCGGCGATAACCTTCCGCTAAATGAATCATCACCTCCAGCACGAGCAGGTCGGCACGGGTCATCACGTGACGTGCGCTGCGGGCACCGAGCCCTTGCACGAGTTCCTCTAGGACTTTCAGATGGAGCAGCATCATTTGCGGAGCCGTGACGCCCGCGATCGCCAGCATTTCCGCCAATTGGCTCATCTCACTCGCCAAATTGCCAAAGCCCATGATGACGTGTGCCCGCAAAAGCTCGCGATAATGGGCGATCAATTGCGGCGGCAAATCGCAATCTGCGCTGTCGGCACTTGCGGCGGTCGCCCCGGTTGTGAATTCGTTCCGTTCATGTGGTTTATTCGACAAGGCAAGTTCTTCGTCGCGTTCCAAATCGGTCGGTTCGCGGAGCGATTCAAGATCGGCGATGAGTGCCCTTTGCTGGCACAACAAACGGTCGGCTTCTTGATGTTCGTGACGCAATCGCTGACGCTCGCCTTGCAACAACCGGCGATTTTCACGCAGCAATTGATGTCGTTCGACTGCGCGGGCCAACACCCAAAGAAACATTCGCACGGTGGCCGTGTTGACGCACACGTACCCATCTCCGCCAACTTCGTAGCACAGCGGAGCGATTTCAAATTCGTCCTCCGTGCCGAGAATGACGACCGGCTCCTCGGTGCCGCCAGCGCGAAGACCAGCGATGAAATCGAGGGCGTCGAAATCGTCGGCATGATGACTGACAAGGATGGCATCGAAGACTTCATCGCGGAGTGTTTCGAGAGCGGCCGTTGCGCCGCGTACTTCGTGCAATTCGATATCGGTCGCACAGTCGAATGTCAAAGCATTTTTCAGCCAACCCTCCGTCCGACCGTTCGCCGTCACGTGCAGCACCCGCATCGTCGTCGGCAGAAGGCCCGCGACGGATAGAGAGGAACGGGTAGTGGAAGGGGTTGTGGACACGGACAATAAATTAGCGAATGCAACTATGTTATAGGCGCAATTATTCCCGACGAAAACGCAGCTTTCCAGGGGGCGAACGGTATCGAAAATCGTCGCGACCGTCAATTGCAGTCATGCGAGAATGCCCAATTTGCCCGATTCGCGTCAAATCTGCATGGTCACGTTTTGCGGTCGTGACTATACTTCCCAAAAACGGTTCGAAGGCAACGGTTGTAGGGTCCGCTGTGCGGACCAAGAGTTGGGGTAACTGTAGCGGACCAGGAGTTGGGGCAACGCCAAATTTATCATCGACCTGAACTATATCGCAAAACAATGGTCCTACGGATCAACTCGTTGAAGAATTCACCTTATGAAAATTGCGTATCTGGATTGCGGCAGTGGGATCAGCGGCGACATGACGCTCGCTGCGCTGGTCGATGTTGGCGTGGACCTGGCCGCGATTCAAGCGGGAATCGACTCGCTCGGTTTGCCCAGTTGTCGGCTCGTGGCGAAGGAAGTCAAGCGGCACGGCTTTCGAGCGACGCATATCACGGTCGAGCATGAGCCGGAACATGCCCATCGGCACCTGCATCACATCACCGACATGATCGATAAGAGCCGCCTGAGTGATCGTCAAAAGGAACTGGCGAAGAAGATTTTCACGCGACTGGGCGAAGCCGAAGCCAAAGTTCACGGCACGACGATTCGCAAGGTTCACTTTCACGAAGTCGGGGCAGTCGATTCCATCGCTGATGTGGTCGGAGCGGCGATTGGTTGGGATCTATTGGGCGTGGACAAAATCGTTTCGTCGCCCATTCCGACCGGCAACGGCTTCATCGAAATTGCACATGGCCGGTGCAGCGTTCCCGCGCCCGCCACGGCGGAACTTTTGATCGGCGTTCCGCTCGCACCGTCGAATGTCGAAGCAGAGCTGACCACGCCGACCGGTGCGGCGATTGTCGCGATACTGGCCGAGCAGTTTGGACCGCTGCCACCGATGGCGATTAGCAAAATCGGGTATGGTGCTGGAACACGTGAACTTGAATCTCAACCGAATATTTTGCGGCTCGTCCTGGGCGAATCGACGGCCGTCACTGATCTAAACTCGGCGAGCGATGGGTCAGGCGAACAGGTCTGGATGCTCGAAACAAACCTCGACGACACAACCGGCCAGATGATCGGGTTTTGCTCCTCTAAATTATTCGAGGCGGGCGCGCTCGATGTTTTTACGATGCCGATTCAAATGAAAAAGAATCGGCCGGGCGTGCTGATTTCCATATTGTGTCAGGGGGCCGATATTCCACATTTGGAAGCGATACTGTTTCGCGAAACGACGACGTTGGGCATTCGCCGCTGGCCTGTCAGCCGGACGACGCTCGAACGTCGCGTGCAAACCGTCGAGACGCCATTTGGTTCGATTGATGGCAAGGTGGTGACGATTCCCGGCGAGACGGCCCGCTTTTCGCCGGAGTATGAAAGCTGTCGCCGCGCGGCGGATGAGCGAAAGGTTGCACTCCGCAACGTGATCGCGGCGGCACAGCGAGCGTTTGAGGCAACTTGATCGTATCACAATTTGTTTCGTGGTTGGTTCTACATTTCCAATTTCATATTCACACCATGCCGCTGTTTGCTGAAACTAACTGGCCGATGTATCTCTTCGCGTTTGGCTGCGCGATGGCGATTGGTATTTTGCTACGGCGGTCGCGCAAATACTATTCGACATTTGCAAAGTGGCAGCGGGACCGCCGCGCCGCGCCGCCGGTGAAAGAATCGTACCGGGCACCTCCGACCAACTTAGAGAAGCCGGTGTCGATGCAGCGTTGGGAAATCGAGATGCACGAGCATACGCGGGAGATGTCGGCGATTCTCGATAGCAAGATGATCGCCCTGCAACATTTGGTCCACGATGCCGAGGCGGCCGCCGCTCGACTGGAAGCGACTGTGGCACGTATGACCCCCGTCGAGCAAGAATTGGGGGGGGAGCCGGTTCCAGTGATGAACCGCAAGCCCGACACGCTGCCGACCGTTTCACAACCGGAGACAACGTCAGCCGAGAAAAATTCGTCGCCCAGATTGCCGCCGATTTATCCGGCGGATGCTTTTCATGGAGCGTATCAAGGAGAGTCGGGGTAAAGTAAATCGAACGCGTGCCACTGCTGGCTTGTCCAGCAGTGTTCAAGGGTCGCCATTTGTGCGGCAGGCCAGCACTGCTGGACAAGCCAGCAGTGGCACACCCACAAGCACACACGGTAGCCGAACGTCATTCGCCATAAAATACTGTTCACCACTTATAGTGCGCGAAAGGATTCGCCATGCCCTCCCGCCCGACCATGACCGAAGGATCGGTTCACATTGACACGACAAAAAACGACCGTCGCTGGTGGCGACAACCGGAAGTCTATCTCTTGCTGCTGGTCGGCATGGCCTTGTACGGTTCGCGACTCACCTCGCTCACGATTCGCGGTGAAGAATCACGCCGAGCAAGAGTTGCTCAAGAAATGATTGACTCAGGCGATTGGGTCGTCGAACGCCAACAGGGAGAACTGTTTGCCGATCGGCCGCCGCTGGGCGAATGGGCCATCGTCGTCGCAACCCTGTTGAACGGGGGCGAAATGACGACGGCGACGATTCGCCTGCCCGCTGTTTTGGCGACGATCCTAACTGGCTTTATGATTTTCTTTTGCTGTCGTCCTTGGTTCAGTCGCATCGGTGCATTCGCAGCGGGTCTCGTCTATTTGACATTCGGCCAAGTCATGCAGATCGGCCGACTGGCAGAGAGCGAAGCGATTTTCGTATTACTACTCGGCTCCGCGATGCTCGTGTGGCATACGGGTTATTTGGCTCGCTGGCGACCTTGGTTGACGTGGTCGTGTGGATACACTTTGGCGGCACTCGCCGGATTGACGAAAGGACCGCAAGGGCCGGTCTATTTTTGTGCGGCGATTGGTTTGTATTTGTTGGTACAAAGGGATTGGCGTTTTTTATTCAGTTGGTCGCATGGATTCGGCTTAGGAATCTTCGCGGCGATTTTTCTGTCGTGGCTAGTTCCCTATTATTTGCGGACGGACGCTCGGGCCGTGCGCGACGCACTGTGCGGCGTGTCGGTCGTGCGGTTTGGTGGGACGACGCCACTGTGGCAACATGTGCTGAGTTATCCGGTGCAGATTTTCGTTTGTTTAATGCCCTGGTCACCGCTGTTGTTGCGACTGTGGGACCGGAAGTTTTGGAACGTGCTGGGTTCGACGCGGCCGCATGTTGTGTTCGGTCTGACGGCGGTGGTGGCGACGGTGCCGAGCGTGCTGTTTGCGAGCGAGGCACTCAACCGCCATTTTCTCGGACTGGCCCCGTGCTTCGCTGTGTTGTGCGGAACGGTGATTAACGGATGCTTGACGGCGGAGATCGGCTCCCGCTGGCGACGACTTTGGAATTGGTATTTGGCGGGCATCGGCTGCGTGATGGTCGGCGCGATCGTGTGTGTCTGCGGGGCGAAGTGGTTACCGGGAGAAACGGCCGAAAGAATCGTACAGGCCAATCCACACGTCGCGATTTATGGCGTTGGCGCGATGGTTGCCTTGGCGGGAATCGTTTGGTCGATTCGGTCGTATCATCCTCGCACGGCAATGATCGGGCTATTGACGGCAGCCCTCTTCTTCGGCGGAACCTACTCGGGGCCGACAATCAATGTACTCGCGATGATCAGTGAGAATCAAGCAGAAGCGATTGCGGAACTCAAGGAGCGATTGCCAACCAACGTGAAATTAGTCAGTTTTGGCCGGCTCGATCATGTTTTCACGTTTCACTATCGAGAATCGATTCCGGTCGTGCCGTGGCCAACAGCGGTGAACTCACTTTCCAGCGACACGGACTTTTTCTGTTACACGCCGAGCCCTTGGCAGCCGAAGGAGTTACCGTTCACGTGGGAGCAGATTGCCATAGTGTCGTGCGACCGCAATCATCTGGAACAACCGCAGCGAGCGGTGATCGTCGGTCGCCGAACCGGCCCGCCGCAGGTCGCGCAAAAATAATCGAAGTACGAGAACCAAACTCGCCTCGTGTTACGGGACGTCTCTAATCACCATTTCGTGGTGGGAAACCCAAACGCCGTTCTCG
>JAYUFG010000133.1:0-6498 GCA_043738845.1 Planctomycetaceae bacterium | reverse complement strand
GCTGTTGTAGCGCGGCACAGTTCGGGCAGGCGGGACTGTCCGCAGTGGTTGCGGATTCGCTCATGGCCGCGATAAACTAACCCCTTCGCACGTTTACGCCAAGATCAGTTCAAAAACGGTGAACGGTTACGCTCATTGTTCCGCATTCATCATTTCCCCTACTCCTCTCCCGCCGCTGCCTTGCCGCTCACCCGCCATCGCAAGTACGAGTCAAAAAACGGTTGCAGGTTGCCGTCCAGGACGCTGTGGAAACTGCCCACGTAATGACCCGTCCGGGCGTCCTTTACCCGCTGGTCGGGATGCAAAAAATAATTCCGAATTTGCGAGCCGAAGCCGGTGCGGGCTTGCGTTTTATACTTGGCCGCCATTTCGGCTTCGCGTTTTTCTTCTTCGAGGCGAGCTAGTTTCGCCCGCAACATCTTGTACGCGGTGGCCCGATTCTTGTGCTGGCTCCGTTCGTTTTGACATTGCACGACCAGATTGGTTGGCAAGTGGGTTAAGCGAATCGCGCTCTCCGTTTTGTTCACGTGCTGACCACCGGGACCGCTCGCCGTAAACCGATCTTCGCGAACGTCCTCGTCGAGAATCTCGATCTCCTTGTCCTCGGGAACTTCGGGCGAAACATCAATGGCGGCGAAACTCGTTTGCCGCTTGCCTTCGGAATTGAAGGGACTAATCCGCACGAGGCGGTGCATCCCGGTCTCGCCCTTCAGGTAGCCATAGGCCATTGGTCCACGAATGACGACCGTCGCACTTTTGATCCCGGCGACTTCGTCATCGAGCTTGTCGAGCAACTCGATGGCGTAACCGTTCTTTTGTGCCCATTGGCTGTACATGCGGAGCATCATTTCGGCCCAATCGTTGGCGTCGGTCCCGCCGTCGCGGGCGTTGATGCTCATGATTGCCGCATTGGCATCATGCGGACCATTGAGGAGCGACTTCAGTTCGATGTCGTCGGTGAGGGCGGAGAGTTTCGGAAGTTCCGTGTGCAATTCGGCCAACAGGCTGGGGTCTTCGTCGGCCAGTTCGAGCAGCGTGTGGACATCGCCGAGCGATTTCTCGGCTTCTTCGAGCGGTTTGACGATGGCGTTCAGCGATTTGAGTTCGCCGATGACCGCCTGGGCTTTTTCTTGGACGTTCCAAAAGCTGGCCTCGCCCATTTGGCTTTCGAGGGCGACGACCTGTTGTTTTTTGGTAGGGTAGTCAAAGAGAGTCGCGGAGCTGCGTCAGACGCCGCTGAATTGACTCCGCGAGATCGGTGAATTCTTTTTCCATGATAGATAAAAGGGCGACAGCAAGAGGATTGAAGGCCGGGACAAAATGAATGACGAATGTCGAAGTACCAATGACGAATGGGGAAACGGGAGACCAGCCAACGGAGCTTCGACGCCCCTATTATACGTCATACATCAGCCCTTTGACGAGGGTGCGATTTGCAGGATATTTTGCTTTTGCATTTGCGTTCACAGTGGACGCAGAGAAGCAATTTCGAGCGAACAGGGTTCCATCCAGCGAAACGGATACTTTCGCGGATCGACTTTGGAAACCTGGTTTCACATTTAGGGCCAGCGCATCAATAAGTGTCACAAGTATTGGTCGAGTGGTTCGCGGTCCTCCGCCATTACGACCTCAGACCGTAGGTACCTTGCGCTCTTCGTGCCGTCGAGGTGAAATTGTTCCACCTCGAAGGCACGAAGAGCGCGAAGGGATGATCGGGTGTATCAAGCGAGTTCGGTTGGCGAATTTGACACGTCCACTTTTCCATTCCCCCAAACTTGCGACAGTTATTTATTAGGTGCCAGTTCTCAGCGCAAATGCCACCTAGCGGTGCGATTCTCGGACTTTTTCGATGGATCAGTCGGGGTTCGGCTCCGCCCGTGGTCACGTTCCGTCGCCTCAGCCGGGGCGAATATAATTTTCACTTCCAACGGCCCAACGTTGCTCATTTGCCAAAAACACCGAGAAAATAGGCTGAAACCGGGTGTTTTCTGGTTTAGAAAATGGGTGCCCAAGGGTTTGGAGAAAAAAATCAAAAGTATTTGAAAAATATGTTTGACAGGGTTTGAGTTTGCAATTAGTATGAGGGGAGTCGGAGGGAGTCAGGTAATTCCCTTTCCGAGTCTTTTTACGAAAAACCGCCTCTTTAGCCAGGGTAATTGGAAACCGCCAATGAGTACCAAGTCAGCGCCACAACCTTGTTGTGCGGCGCATCTCATGCAACTTTCTTTTGCGTGACTTGGTGTCGGGTGGTTGGCTGGTGCGGTCTTCCTGGTGTTTCTGTCTGAGATTTTTCGTCTTTGATAGATAACTTGGTCTCCGCTATTTTCCCTTCTGCCCCTCGCGTGCGTTGTCAACTTTGGTTTTCGCTCGATGTCCCCTTGGTCCCCATGACCCTGGCAAACATCTGCGAAGCGTGACGTTTTACTCCACGTCCCTCGGGTGACGAAGTGAGCCTGCTCTTTTTGCTCCTCAATCGAATTCGTTAGGTGTAGCGAATCTCGACGCCAGCAAGAACGCATCGCTCAATTCCAGCCGGGTGAAATTGCTGCGAAGTACGCAGTGATAATTGCTGCGATGTACGCAGTGAAATTACTGCCTATCAAGCAGTAACACGTGTGCCCAATAACCCTGCTTGCCGTTGGTGTCGGCGAAAAGGGAATGAGGGCGAACCGCGATTTGGTGGATTGCGGTCGAGGGAACGCTCCGATGGCGGGCTGACAAACTTCTTATTCCGCTCCTCATAGCCCGGGGAAGATTCGCGCTTTCAATCAGCGCGACAGACGTTCCCCAACCCGTCAAACGCATCAGTCTGATTCCGCGCGCACTCGCCGGATTTGGACGTCTGAATTACCAACCAACCAACCAATCGTAGGTGTCAAGATGTCATTGTTTTTTAACAATTTGGTGCTGCGCGCCGTGCGTGCTGCAGTCGTGTGTGTGATGGTCGCCTGGATATGTGGCGCGGTAGGGATGAAGCCGTTGCTTGCCGGGAACCTGTCCTACAATGTGTCACTTTCTGAGGATGTGAATGTCCTCAATGATCCGAACAATAGCCTGGTAAAGATGATGGCCGCTTGGCAGACGGCCCACTCGCTCGCGGTCGAGCGGATGAACCCTTTTGTCCAAATTATAAATACGTCCAGCAACCCCTTGGCCGAACTGACTGATTTCACGTTCGCTCTCGGCAGCACCAAAGCCCCCTTGTACAGCTTTGACTACGCGAAACTCATTAAAACGTCGGACTCCTCGATCACGTACACGGTCGACGCGCCTCTCACGGCGACGCCGATGGCGGGCGTCGCAAACCAAATAACCTTTCACTTTCACAACTTAACGCCGGGTAAGTCGGTTCAATTTCAAACGGGCATCGTCACTGATGCGGGTAACTCGAATATGTTTCCCGACTATCGCACGGTCCTGTTTGATATGAACGGTAGCAATGCGGCCGACAACGTGATGAACTCCGCCAATTTTAAGGTGGGAGGAATCTCGACGATGGTCTCAGGCAACTTGCCCGACTGGGTTAACTTGATGCCGACGAATGTTGGTTTGAATGGTGCTGTCACGCACGGAATGGACGCAGTCATGTCCTTTCCGACGGACTTCACCGGGAACACGGTCGCCGCCCCGGAGCCAAGCTCGATTGTGATGGCGATGATGGGTGGGCTGGGAATGTTGTTTTACGGAGTACGCAGAAAACGCACAGCGAACTACTTATTGGCCGAAGCGAGCCGTCCTCGTTCGTGCTAAGTAACCTCGTGCTTTGTCACGCCGGAATGGTGGCACACGAGTGATTGAGATGTAGGAAGAAACGGGCGAGCAGGATCAGGCAAGGATCCGGCTCGCACGGCGAGGGAAGTACGTTGACTGAGGAAGGTCCAGGGGACATTCCGCAGCGGTGTACGGTGCAGCGAAGTCCAAATCCACAAATCAAGGAAGTCACGACCATGGCCAGGAACTGCAAGACTCGTAAGGAATGTCTGACCGATCACGGTGCGCGCCGCTGCCAGACCCACACGCTGTGTGCAGCGGCCCTGCGTTGTCGGATCGCAACAGCAAAACGAACGCCCAATAGTCAAATCGCTAATCGCCTGAACGATGCTGAGGTTCTTTGCATCGACGCGCGAAAGGCTCCCCGTACACCAAGCCCGCATCACTCGACTGATGGTAGCCCTGGTTGGTCGCAACCATCCGAGTGATGTGGGTTTTTATACAGAAGATTGATGGCGTGGCGTAATGGAATAACAAAACGGCGAACTGGCGAGCCGGAGGACGTAAGCCCCCCTGTGTTGAGTGTTGAGCGAAGGGAACACCGGGGGCTAACGCCCTCCGGCTCGCCAGCAAGTGAAACAGTAATGAAACACCGAAATCCGCATCACCAAAAGGACAGTCGTCCTGGTTGGTGGAGACTGTCCGGGCGATGCGGATTTTTATACAACGGCGGACCGAACGCAACAACGTTCTGTCCCGCTTACACCGAACCCGCACACTCTATGTGCGGCAGCCCTGGTTGGTGGCTGCCGCGCGAGTGCTGCGGGTTTTTTTATGACAGTCGCGAATCCGGCGGGACATTTCGGCCACCAGTTGCTCATCGTCGGCTAGTTTTTCAATTTCCTCCGGCGCGAGCGGTGGCCCAAATGTAATATGGATCACCGACGGCAAAGGATAATCCCGCGTGCGGGGGAAGGCCTCAAACGCTCCGTCAATCGACACAGGAATCAGCGGAACTTTCGCCCGTCGAGCAATGGGACAAAAGCCGGGCATGATCTTGCCAACTTTGCCATCGCGGGTTCTCGTCCCCTCGGGAAAAATGAGAACCAATTCTTCTTGCTTCAAGCGGCGAAGCGTTTCCTTCAGCCCACCAAAGCCAGAACCGTCTCGATCCAGCGGGATTGCATCGAGCGAGTCGATCAACCAGCGAAACGGGGGAAACGTAAAGAGCGATTTCCTGGCCACGAAATTCATTCGACGATCACACGCCAAGCCAATCAATAGCGGATCAAGATGGCTTTGATGATTGGAAAGGATCAGCCCGCCGCCGGTCGTAGGTAGAAACTCGCGACCACGAACGCGAATGCGAAACACGGTTACTCCCACGAGACGGCACGCCAATCGCAAAAAATCATACCACAGACGTTTTCCGAGAGACCGCTGAGCCATGTCGTCCAAAGGTGCAAATACAGGGTCGCGAAAAACGGATCAGGACGATACATTGTCCGTCCTTGCCACGCTCGCCAAAAAACTAGCTCAGCGGGCTGGCGACTTTGATTTTCGGGTTCGGCTTATTGCCATCGAGCGTGGGTCGCTCGCCGAGCATCGGTCGTTCAACGGCTGCGGTCGCCCACTGAGCGGCGAACATCAAAACATTGATGCCCGAGCCTATACCTAGCATGGCTAGCCGGTCGCCCGGTTTCAAGTGCCCTTGCTCGATTCCCAAGGCCATAGTCAGGGGCAAGGCGACGCTGCCCGTATTGCCCAGCCACTCGACGGTCGGAAAATCGGCATTCGGCGCGAGGCCGAGCGATTCCAACATCAGTTTCCGATGGGCCACTCCGACTTGGTGCGTGAAGGTTTTGTCGATCTCGTCTGGACTCCAACCCAGTTCTCCAATAAAGCGACTGAACGCCTCTGTCCCGACCTGAATTCCAGCGTGCATCAACTGTTCAGAGTCGGTGTCCATGAGCGGCTTCATTCCGCCACCCACCGATTCATCATGGTCGCTGTGGCACAGTTGATGATGTTCTGTGTTCGCTCGGGCGGCCGCCGCCAACAGCCGATTTCCCGTGCGGCTGATCGACCGATGTGTGAGCAAAATCGCCGCACTGCCAGAGCCGATGGTCAAGGAAGCAATCGCCCGTTTAACGCTTTCACGAGTCAGACTGGTGTCGCTGTTAAGATGCTCAATCGTCGTCTCGACTAAGGCCCGGCTGCTTTCGGTCCCGACGACCAAACCGGCCCTGATTTGCCCTAACTCGATCATATTGGCGACTTGCAAAACGCCGTTCAATAGTCCCAAACAGGCGTTCGAGACATCATAAATCAAACAGTCCTGCGACAGGCCGAGCAGATGATGAACTCGGCAGGCGGTCGCCGGCTCGAGATAGTCTCGACAGACCGAACCATGCACCAGCGCACCGATGGAACTTTTGGAAATGCCTGCCGATTCAATCGCCCGCCGAGCACTTTCCGTGCTGATCGTACTGGGGAGCGTGTCGCGGGGAAAGAATCTCCGCGAGTGAATGCCCGTCATTAGTTCGAGCCGCCCTTCGGGCAGGCGCAGCCGCCCGTACAGCGGGGCCAATTTCCGCTCTAACTCTTCCGACGTCACAACCTGTTCGGGCAGTGTATATCCGAACGATTCCAGGCAAACATGATGAAATTGCATGTCTTTCAAGATAGTGTTCAGCGGCGAAGTCGTAAAGCCGGATGTGGGCCAGAATCGGGCAAAACGAGGGCTTTGTCACAGCTAAGTACGGGAAAGACTTCGATTCGCGAAAG
>JAYUFG010000132.1:0-2468 GCA_043738845.1 Planctomycetaceae bacterium | reverse complement strand
AGCCGCTTCGTGACTTGTTCAAGGACGAAGTTCGGCGGCTCGGTTTGCAGTTGGGTCTGCCGGAAGAAATTGTCTGGCGACACCCGTTCCCTGGGCCGGGCTTGGCCGTCCGCTGCTTGGGCGAAGTCACGAAGAAGCGTCTCGACACGCTCCGCGAGGCCGACGCGATTGTCATCCACGAGATCAAGGCGGCCGGACTGTATCGTCAAACGGCGCAGGTCTTCGCCGTGATCCTTCCTGTGCAAAGTGTCGGGGTGATGGGCGATGCCCGCACGTATGAGGACACGCTCGCCGTTCGCGCGGTGAACACAGACGACTTTATGACGGCCGACTGGAGTCATTTGCCGTATGAACTGCTCGCCCGCATCTCCACTCGCATCATCAATGAAGTGAAGGGGATCAACCGCGTGGTGTACGATATTAGTTCGAAGCCGCCAGCGACGATTGAGTGGGAGTGAGGGGGAAATGATGAGTGAGGAATTAAAGACAAAGTGAAAACACAGAAGGCAAAACGTCACGGCAGATGCAACACCCGACGAGTAGAATTCAAAGGGGCAGAGGTCGTCGAAATGGATCCCGATCTTGTTAGTTGACTCCCGCCCTAGCCAAACATTTCGTCTCACAACAAATGATCGAGGATGTCGTGGACGTCAATTTCGGAATAATTCTGCAATGGGAATTGGTCAAGCAAAAGTTTAACCCAATTCCGAGGGTTACGAGGGAATTTGGTGGCATGACCTATGAAATTGGTGAGCCAAGGATACGATTCTCGGACTTCGATTTACCGGAAATAGCGGTGTTTGAAATGACACCAGGACTACTTGATTTGCTTCCAAGTCGGTTTCACGGAGTTGATTGGAAATTCCTATGGATCGACAACGCATCCCTAGATCGATATGCGGCAGTATTGCGGAAATCTACGGCTGACGAAGACCTAGATGTCCGTCCAATTGAAGGTACCAATTGCGAAAAAATGCTACTAGAGCTTTTGACCCCGCTGGACGACTGGGCGGCATTGTTTGCATGGGAGAGCGAAGATATCGACGACACGTTTCAGGTAGCGAGCGTCGAATCGTTCATAGAGGTTTTTCGCCGAAATTTGATTGCGAAAGAAGGACCGCGCGGCTTTTTGGCATTTTTGGATACGAATCGTTCATGCTAAAGAAATGGCAGGGGCCGGGTGTCAATGACTCAACCCTTCGTAGGCTAGTTTCCACATTGAGGGCGCAATGGATTTTGAAAACTCACAGTCGCCGCCATCGCAAGCGGAAATCGGGCAAAGAATCGGTCCGCACGTAAAAACGTTTTCGCAAAGCGGTCAGGAGATACTTGCGGGAAGATTGTTGTGCTTTATTTTCACGGCGGCAGGAACGGGACTATTGTATTTGGCACTTCACCACTTCCGCCAAATAATCGGGGGCTTAAAGCCGAACGAGAGTCTGACGGAATTGGTGTTTTTGACTGGAGCAGTATTGGTTTTGGGTCTCGGCTTTTATTGTTTTACGTACTTTCTTTGGGTTTGGCTTAACAGGAATATGATCAATGGAATTCTCGTTTGCCAAAACGGAATGTGTTGGCGTCTGGGTGAGTCGTTTGGAATGATGCGATGGGATGAAATTCAGCACGTGCATGAAAAAGTGATACGCGAGCATCTTCCCATATTGAACCCACCCTTTACGGCGCTCATGCCGACGTTGACGAATTATACCTATTCTATTTGGTGGCGTGGTAGCGAGAATGAATTGTTCGTGGGAGCGAATGCAATTCGAGGGGTAAAATCGTTCGGCGATATACTTCGCCAAGAGTGTTCGACGCGGGGCGCAAGTTGGACATCGGAACTTGACAAGGAATCGGGATTGTTTTGAATCACGTTGTCAGGCGGTTGGCACATCGCCACCATTCACACTCCACATTTTGACGACTGAGTTTCCCAACAACCGTCGCGATTCGGTTGAAACCGTTGGGCGAAAACGATAGAATGACCTAAATGAGGTTAATGCCCTTTTTTCTTCAGGCTTCGGAACGCACGATGAGCACTATTTCGATTGAAGTCGATTCTGAATCGGCACGGGCGTTTGCGCAGGCAAGCGACGAAGATCGCCGCAAGCTCGAACTGCTGCTCCGCCTTCGCTTACGCGAGTTGACCTTCGCGCCAGCACGGACGCTGACGCAAGTCATGGACCAGATAAGTCGAGAGGCCGAAGAACGTGGACTTACGCCGGAAATCCTGAAAGCCCTCCTGAATGGATAGTAAATTGCGGGCGGTCGTTGACACGAATGTTTTGATAAGTGCCGCGATGTTTCGCCTCGCATCCAGTGCTTTGGACTTGCTGGCACTGAATCCATAATCCTTCCAAGTAAACAGGGAGGGTAACCGTTCACCGTTTTTGAACTGATCTTGTCGTAAACGGGGGAAGGGGTTAGTTTATCGCGGCCAGGAGCGAATCCGCAACCACTGCGGACAGTCC
>JAYUFG010000131.1:0-6525 GCA_043738845.1 Planctomycetaceae bacterium | reverse complement strand
CAATTATTTGGCCGTGGAAGAAAATTGGCCAAATGCTGTTCACGTCGAGCCGATTCTCAGCGATACTCCCGCCCCGCCGATTTTTCGGCTGATAGGATCTCCGAAATTGACCGATCAATTTTGAGCAAAGGTCTCCAGAGATGTCAAGCACGACAGGGAGGTTGTGATGAAGATACGCTATACTTATTGGGCGTTGATGGTGGCGTTCGTCGCTAGTTCGTCGAGTGGCGTTTTCGGCCAGTCGCCCGACGCCCCGCCGAGTTTGCGATTTCGCGCGCCCGGCGCGTCGAACAATGGACCGAGCGTCGAGAGGAACAACATTCCGACACCCGTCGAAAAAAATCCGCAGGTCTCTCCCGGCATTCCGCCTTCGCCCGATGCGGGTCCGCCGATTCGACTTCCCCCGGCGTCGAAATTTCCAGCGACACCGATATCCATTGAAGGCCCTGGGCCAATGGTGTCGCCACCTGCCGCTCCGGCCCCTTCACCGTCTCCAACAATTGGAGAGAATAAATCCGCTGTGACGGCTGGTGATGACTTAACCTTAGAGCATCTACAGCAAGAGTTGAAGGAATACGAAACGTCTGATCCTAACGACGCAACAGCGAAGAAAGATAAGCAAAACGCCGTCAACCAATTGAAGCAGGCGATCAAGCTGTTGGCAGAATCGGCAGAGGGTGCCAAAAAATCGGCCGACCTTCGCGCTGAGCAAGACCGTATCCCGCAAAAAATTCGCGACGCCAAATTGCACCTCTCGGAACCGGTCAGCGACGCTCGCCCGCAGTTTTCGCGGGATGCGAGTCTGGCGGAAATCGAGCAACAATTGCGTCATACCGAGGACTCGCTCAAACGGTCCAAGGAACTCTTGGCAGAAAAAGAAGAACTCCTCGAAGTCAAATCACGCAACCGTCAGGCCGAATTGACGAAGCTCATCGCCGCCGAACGCGAGGAACTTGACCAAACCGAAAAAGCTCTCGATTCGGTCGATGCAAGTAGTGACGCCGCATCGGTACAATCGCTGGAACTTAGGTCGCGTCAGCGTAAGAATAAAAACTGGCTGGCCGCCTTTGATGCTGAGAAGGATTGGTGGGAGACGGTCAACGATCTCCTGCCGCTCGAGCGTGATCTGGCGCAACGGGACGTAGCCAGTGGTGAGAAATTGCTAGAGGCATGGCGAATGATTGTCGATCAAACCCGCGCGCGAGAATCGCAGCGTGAAATCGAAACCGCCCGCCAAATGACCACCCAATCTCCGCCCGTGCTGCGGCCTTACTTTGAACAAAACGTCGCCCTCGCCGAGCGGCAACTGGCTCTCAATGAAAGTCTCAAGCGGGCGACGTCGGAACTCGACGATGTGTCGGGTCAACTCGACCATCTCGACGCCGATTTTTCCAAGCTCAAGGAAAAGGTCGAGGCTGCTGGCGTGACGCCCATTCTCGGTCAGCAAATGCGGGTTCTGAAGGGCCAGCTTCCTTCAGCCCGAGTTTATCAACAGCGTTCGCGGTTTACGTCGTCTGAGTTGCAACGGGTCCAATCGGAAATTTTGGAATTAGAAGGTGATCGGGCCGGGCTGCGGAGTCTGGGCGTGACGATTGATCGGCAAATTGTCGGGCTGCAAAAGAACTCGCTCAATCCGAATGTGGCGAGCCAACTTCCGGCGATGGAAAAAGCACTGCTCGCACAGCGGCGTGAGTTTTTGGACCGCTTTTTGGCCGACCAAGGCAAGTATCTCAATCAGTTGACCGACAATGCCGACGCCACGCGACGGCTCTTGAATAAGATCAACGACGTAACGACCTTTGTGGACGAGCATTCGTTGTGGGTTCGCACAGCGGCACCGTTGCGAATGGAAGACTTCACCGCTGCCGCGCAGGCCGCTCCCGCTTGGTGGCAACCGGCGACGTGGCGACAGGTCGCGGCGGACATTGGCACTTCATACACGAAGAACAAACCGCTCTGCGGCGGATTGTTTACGGTGTTCGGTTGCTGGCTGTTGTTATTGATACCGATCCGGCGAAGAATCGTTTCGCGTGAGGAGCATCAAGCCGCGACGGGAAAATCGCACTTTTGGCAAATGGTTCGTGACGGCTCGTTGACGTTGATCGTTGCTGCCTATTGGCCCGCCTTGTTCTTGGTCGCCGGTTGGTGGTTGACGTGGTCGCAAGAAGCGAGCGATCTGACGCTCGACTTGGCGGCGGCACTGCGGGCAACCGCTCCGCTGCTCTTCGCATTGAAAATGGTTCGAGAGGCCTGTCGTTCGCGAGGGCTGGCGGAACGTCACTTTGGTGTCGAACCCAATCGGCTGCAACGAGTCCGAAAACCGTTGCGTTGGCTGACGTTGATCGGAGTGCCACTGGTATTGATGATCGCCGTGTCGGGCAACTTTGGCGAAAACCCGGGCCGCGACGCGCTCGGTCGGTTGTTTCAAATTGGCGGACTACTGCTGTTGGCGAAAACGCTGCAAGCCTTGTTTCGGCCGAAGAGCGGAGCGGTTTGGTCGATTGCCGAACAACAACAGGTCGCGCCGAACCATCGCTGGCGGCGGATTGCACACGGGTTGGCGATTGCCGTCCCGATCTCGCTGATTGTGGTGTTGGCGTTGGGCTATGTTGCCTTGGCCGACCGGCTGCTCGTCCGCCTGGAGCAGACGCTGTGGATGGGTCTCGTGTTGACAACGTCCTACGCGATTCTCATGCGGTGTGCGGTCATTTATTGCGGACATCTCTTTCCGCGCGGAGATATTGAAACCGCAGAAGAAACGGTCCCGCACGCCTTTATTCCCGAACCGCACTTTGCGATGACGGCCAATAACGCGCGGGCCAATCAACATCGGGACGACTTGGCAGAAGCGGCCAGAATATACAGTCGGTTGCGAAACGCCCTTCGTGGAGCAGCCTTGATTAGCATGGCCGTGACCGGTCTTTCGATTTGGAATGACGTCTTTCCCGCGATCCGAGAAGTTGGCAACACACCGCTCGGCGGTTGGACAAAAACGGCTGCGGCACTCGACGGTGGGCAACAATCGGTGGCGGTGACGCTGGGCGATTTGCTGCTGGGAATTGCGACGTTTGTCGGCTCTGCGTTGTTGACTCGCTGCATTCCTGACGTGCTGCGGATGTCGTTTTTTCGTCATCTGGGCTTTGATCGCGGTGCCCAATTTGCGCTGGCCCTGATGTGTCGATATATCATTTCCATTGTCGGCATCATTCTCGCCGTGCGGCCCGTGGGGATCACCTGGTCGAGCGTGCAATGGCTCGTGGCAGCGATGACGGTCGGCTTGGGCTTTGGCTTGCAAGAAATTTTCGCCAACTTTGTCGCGGGCATTATCGTTTTGTTCGAGCGGCCGATTCGGTTGGGCGATGTAATTACGGTCAACGGCACGACGGGCAAAGTGACCAGGATGCAAATTCGCGCGACGACGATTACGGACTCTGACCGCCGCGAGTTGATCGTTCCCAATAAGAAATTTATCACCGACGAAATCATCAACTGGACGTTGTCCGATTCGACAACCCGGATCGTGATCCCGGTGAAAATCTCGTATGAAAGCGACCCGGCCCGCTCGGCCGACATTTTGATGAGTCTCGCGAGCGAGCATCCGCTGGTGCTTAAAGACCCGGCCCCAAATGCGGTCTTCAAAGGCTTTGGCGATAAGAACCTGGACCTCGAGTTGCGAGTCTTCATCGGCAGCGGCGACGTTTATTTCCCAGTCCTACATGATCTTAACTTGGCCATCGATCAAGCGATGCGTGAAGCGAGGCTTGATCTGGCGGGTCGTCCGACGTCGGAAGTCCGCGTTTGGAAGACGTCGAACGATACGGCGATTGCTCCACCAACCGCCTCGTCACTCGCTGGCAAACCGCTCATTAAACGACAGTCGGCGTAGGGAGTGAACCTGCTCCGCTGCGCGTCGCTGCTAAACGGGTGAAGAGTTGGGGCACACGACGATGCTCACGGTTGCAGTGTGTAGTAGCGTCTTGCGTTGTCGTGGAATAGTTTTCGCTGTTCATCCACTGGCCAATCGTGAACGATTTTCCGCAAGGTTTCAACCCATTGGCGAAGGGTTGCCGTTTTCGTACAGACGGGCCAGTCGCCGCCGAACATCAAACGATCCGGGCCAAATTGTTCACGAACGTGTTGCACAATTGGAGCAAGTTGTTCGACGGACCACTTCTCACCCGCCGTCGCGATGAAACCGGAAACCTTACACATCACGCGGTCGTGTTTGGCGATGGCATCGATTCCCCGTTTCCACACGGTCTGATCTTTCGCCAGGACGTTGGCATTTCCGCAATGATCGAGAATGAATCGAGTGTCGGGACAAATCTCGATAAGTTTGGCCGAGTCGAGCAGTTTCTCACACGGGCCGCAGAGATCGAAGCTCAGGTTCAACTCGCCGAGCCGTCGAATCGCGGCCACGAAATTTTCGTCGAGTTCGACGCCGTCTTTGGCCAGCGGCACCGCCGTCACCTGACGCACTCCCTTTACGTAGCGATGGTCTTTGAACTGCTCGACATATTTGGCGAACGACTCGTTGGCGACCCTCGCGCCGACGACCGCTCCCAACATTTGCGATTGCTCGTGTTGTTCACACAGCTTGACGACGAAGTCGGCTTCGGCCTGTTTCTGTTCGGCGGCGACATCAACTTCCATGTAAACCGTGCCGACAATGTTTAATCCGGCCGCTGCTTGTTGATAGTCTTGGAGTGTGTAGTTTTTTCGCAAGGGATGTTTCTCGCCAATCCAGAGAAGATTGAACTGTTCTAAGTCCCACAAATGTTGGTGGGTGTCGATGATCGGCGGAGATTCAGCGGCGGGGTTTTCAGGTTCCTTAGCCGTTAGTTGTGCGAGCTCACCCGACGACAGAACCAACACCGCCGCACCAGCCAGCGTGCCATGCAAAAATTCCCTGCGTGTTAAGGACAGCGTCATAAATCAACAAGGCTTTTTGAGTTCGGAAATCATTTTAGCGAGCGGAGTGGCAATTTAACTACGCTGAAACTCCGGTCGCTTACGCTCCCGGCTCGCCGCTTGGTTGCTGGCGTCGTCCCTACGCAATCGAAATGCAGCCCTTCGCCCCTCATTATCACCCGGAAAATTCGCTTCGCAAGCCGTGCCAACCGTTGCGAGCGGACGAATTTCAATTGATAATAGCCGCGTCGAGTTTTTTGTCCGCCCTGTACCTGAATTGAAAGCCTTTGAGATGAGTTCTATGTCACGTCGAAAAATGTTGTCAACGACAGGAGCCGTTTTGGGATTGAGTGCAACCGGATTGTTGGTGGGAGAACAGATCACGGTGGCGGAACCTGAAGCGAAGACGACGACGTCCACCCTAAGTACGACGGCGATTGGCAAACGTTCCGACAAAGAGCCGTTCGGTTATTGTCTCAACACGAGTACGATTCGGGGGCAAAAGTTGTCGCTCGTGCAAGAGATTGAAATCGCCGCGAAGGCCGGTTATCACGCGATTGAACCGTGGCTCAGCGAAATTGAAACGCATGACAAAAACGGCGGCACGACGGGCGACCTGAAAAAACTCCTGGCTGATTCGGGCATCTCCGTCGAAAGTGTGATCGCCTTTCCCGAGTGGGTTGTGGATGACGACGCGAAACGGGCGAAAGCCTTGGAGCAGTTCAAACGGGATAGTGATTTAATTCAACAGATCGGCGGGAAACGGATTGCCTGTCCACCCAAGGGTGCAACCGACGTCGCCGGAATGAGCCTGCAAAAAATCGCCGAGCGGTATCGGGCGTTGCTCGAAATCGGCGACAAAACGGGTGTTGTTCCGGAACTTGAAGTGTGGGGGTTTTCCAAAACTCTCGGTCGCTTGAGTGAAGCGGCGGCGGTCGTTGTCGAGTGTGCCCACCCGCAGGCGTGCATCCTGCCCGACGTGTTTCATTTGTACAAAGGTGGTTCGGACCTTAATGGAATCCGAATGTTGAGTGGCGATGTGATCCATGTGATTCATCTCAACGATTATCCGAGCCAGCCAGCACGTGATAAAATCGGCGATGCGGAACGCATTTATCCGGGTGACGGCGTGGCTCCCTTGAAAAACCTATTCCGCCATTTTAAGGCGATTGGTTTCACCGGTTTCTTGTCGGTCGAGTTGTTCAATCGCGACTATTGGAATCAAGATGCGTTGACGGTTGCGAAAACAGCGATTGAGAAAACGCGGATTGCGGTCCTGTCGGCCTGGGAAGATTCGAAATAGCACGCACAGCAGCGTCAATCGGCATCGATCGGGGCTACGCGGATGACGTCGCTAATTTGCCACCGCTCCTTGGGCGAGTGTTCCGAAGGAGGAATTCGCTCCACAGTCAAACGCACAAATCGCCTCGTCGGACCGTGCGCGCCGCGAAAAGCAACTTCGTAAATCTCAGCGAGCAGATCACGCTCGGGCGTGGAAACGAACAACGGCTCATTGGCAAATTTGACCGTTGCCCCCTCTCCTTCACCCATCAGGAGCGTGACGGCTGGATTGATTGTGAACATGCGATACGCTTCTTTGGATGGGTCTTGGGC
>JAYUFG010000130.1:0-6525 GCA_043738845.1 Planctomycetaceae bacterium | reverse complement strand
AATCGACGACGCCAAAGGTTGGTTGGCGAAAGGTATCGAATCGTATCCCGTTAATAAATGGATCGACTTCGGAAACGCCCGCATTCTGGAGCATGACGGAAACTACTCCGCCGCTCGAGACGCGTACTTCGCGGCGATCAACCAGCCCGAAATAACGCCGCACGTTCGAGCAGCCGTCGCGAACAACATCGCTTGGGTCAATCTCTTAATTGCTGATTCCAAACTGCTCGCAGAGGCCGATCAATTCTCTCGGCAAGCCCTCGAAGAAATTCCTTGGGAACCCAGCATCAAAAGAACTCGCGGTAGCGTACTCATCGAATTAGGACAGATTGAGGAAGGCGTGCGGCTTGTGGAACAGGCGCGCTGGGGAAATTATTCCAACGCCAACAAGGCCCTCAACGCTTGCTATCTGGCACTTGCCGCATCGCGACAAGGAAACGCTGGGCAGGCAAAAAAGTATCTCGACGAAGTTCGACGACGCGATCCAAAGTGCGTTCTCCTGGAACGGGTCGAAAAAGAACTGAGCAATCCTAAAATTTCGCCGTCGATTGCCGCGCCCGTTGTTAAGGACAATCCCGAGTAACTCTTCCACAATTTCCAACTTCTTCACTCCGACGATCACTCAACTATCCGTTTCCAACCGGTGGGCGTGGCGGGCGGGAAAAGAGATTCGACCAGTGGCGGGTGTGCCAGCGACGTAAACACGAACACGGTGCGCCTTCTTCCTTCGGACGAGTGAAATTGCACCCCCTTCGTCCGAAAGTCGCTGGAATCGAGAATGAGGTCGAGTTTTTCGAAACTGGTTTTATCGCGCTGTTCGTTCGGACAGATTTCGAGCCAGATTTCAGCCTGGGCGGAAGCGGGCGTCGAAACCTTTATCGTGGCGTGGTCGCGTATAAACCGGGGATCGGTGATCCAACGCGACCGTTCACCGAGTATGCCAAACGTAACAGAAAAAATCCACGACTGCTGTTTGGGAGCCGGGAGAACGTATTCATGCAGCGTTTGCTCGCGAAAATCAAACTGGAAAAACGCTTGGCCATCGCACATCCATTGGTCGCGGGCATCGGCCATCGCGACTAGGCCGTTTTTCGCTGAATTGAATTCCTTGGCCGCCTCGACCCGAACATCCCAACGGTCGGGTGAAAAAACCTGCCATGTACCCGTCGCTTCGCGGAGGAGGAAATCATTTTCCTTGCTGCCAAAGTTGCGGTCGTAGTGCCAGTGAATATAAGAGCATTGAAACGCCTTGGGCCGCTTGGCTTGCCAGTCGTCGATCACTTGCTTCCCGGCATCCTCGCGACTTGGCTCAATGGCAATTGACTGAGGAACCAATGGGCAGAAAACCAAGACCGCAAGAAGAAAAAATATCCTGGGACGCATCGGTTTCATTCTCCAGCACGGGATGAACGTTGTGATTGCCTGATGGTAACGAAACCAATACAACCGCTGAATAGCAACTTATCGACACAAAATTGGAATAGCGGACGGAGCGACCTGATACTTACGCCGGTTTCGGTCCATTCAGCCGACATTGGGCCGCCCGGTTGCGGCAGTCGTTTTCAGCCCAGAACCGATTGCGTAATTTCTGCCGTCAGTTCGTTAAGAAACGGCGATGCGTGACGTGCCGATTGCAGCGTGCCGAGAACACGCGATTTGCCGACTTTCGCGGCGGTCTACGCGGGGTTTGCCACAGAATGGCCCGAATTGGCTTAGCGCGGTTGCGTTCCCAGGACGATTCGTTCACTGAGGAACATTGTGTCCGCTCGGAAGCGGCCGCCCTCACTAGAAGAATCAACGTCACGGATGAGCGATGGACCGTTTCGCAAAGTGGAAAATCTCGTTGTCCGCGACCGTCGGGCAAGCCGTTGTCCGGCAAACCGTCGAGCTGGTCGGCGTCGGACTAATCGGACTAACCGTTGCTGGTTGCGGACGTACTGAATTTGAACCAACGGTCATCTCCGGCGAACCAGCTTCGAGCCGTCATTTCGCCCCGGTGGTGCTCGCCAAGGCCAAGCCCAGTTTTTCGGAAGAGTCTGGCGGAACGGCAAGCTTTCTTACCCCCAGTCTGCTGACCGCGCCGGAAATCGCAAATGCGGAACCACTGAAGGTGCCCGCTGTCCCATGCGACTATCGCCAAGAAGCGACCAATCGCTTTACGGCATTCCCGCCGGTCGTGGAGGATCGGGCGAACAATGGTCCGGCATTAGTTGGACCGGCCTTAGTCGGGCCGTCGTACAGTTCCGTCTACGACGAGAACGCAACGTTCAAGGGGGTGGCTGCCTCGCCGGTGCCATCGACATCAGAAAAAATTCCTTATCCGCAAGATGTACCGCCGTTCGGTAGTTCGCCACACGCGACGCCCTTTGTCGCGTCGGCACCAAGTCCTCGCTGGTCAACCACTCCCAGTAATCCGCCAGTGAACGCGCCGCGCACGATCAGCAAAGGGGGCATCGCCCCCATGCCTGCCGTGGCCGAACCGCTTGCGACTTCGCCGGAACTGGAAATTGCTCGGCGTCAGGCCGACGAAGCTTTGCGTCGCGGTTTTGGTTTGGCGGAACGGGGTGCGCTGTTTTCCGCACGCAGCGAATTCACTCAGGCACTGCGTCAGATCTCGCAAGCCCTTGATGCTTCGCAAAGTGCGGCGATACATACGCAGGCACTGGCCCGTGGGATGCGAGCGATTCAAGAGGCCGACGACTTCGTTCCCAAGGGATCGCGGATCGAAACGCAGCTTCCACTGAATGTATTGATTGCCTCGCATCAAACGCCGGTGCTGAAGGGGAGCTTGACCGAAGTTTCTCCGACCGTTGCAATTCAGGCGTATCAGGCTTACGCGCAAGAGCAATTGGCTCTCAGCTTGGAGCATGAACCGCTCGGTTCGCTGGCACTGTTCGCTTTGGCAAAAATCCAATTGGCGTCGGAAGTCGCGCAGTCGCCGGGCGAAATCAATAGTTCGGCCAAGGCGATTGCTCTCCATCGTGCGGCCACGCTCGTCGAACCAAATAATTTTTTGGCCGCGAACGAATTGGGCGTGTTGCTCGCGCGGCAAGGACGTTGGCAAGAATCACGAGCCGTGCTGGAGAACAGCGCGACCGTCGCTCCGCAAGTCGTGACGTATCAAAACTTGGCCAATGTTTATCAACATGTGGGTGAGGGGAATCTTGCGAGACAAACCAATCAGGCGGCGGCCGAGTTAGCCCTGAAGCGTGGGCCTAACACGATTACCGGTGGTTCGGCGGCGGTCCAATGGTTGGACGGCGCGACGTTTGCTCAAACGAGCAACTCGCTGGGGAACTCTGACCCTTCGTCCACCGCAGTCGGACGGCCAGCCAACAAATCAACCCCGTCACAATCAACCCAGGCTCAAACGGCCCAAAAGCCTACACCTGTGCAGGATGAAAAACGGGGAGCGTCGAGCATTTTTCCTTGGAATCAGCCGAAACGGAATTAACGGCGGTAACGCGGCAGGAGCCACAACATCATGCGTCATTTTTCAATTCTCCAACACCCGGTTCGGACTTCGTTCGCACTGCTTGCGGTCGTCGTGATCGCGACGTCTTGTGTCGGCGTTCGTTCGAGCGATTCCAAACCAGCCACCACGACCAGCGGCGGCAGTGAAAATCACCCGGCGTTTGTGCCGGGCGACATTGTTCTCTGTCAATGTACTTGCCAAGCTGGTACACAGCCCCGGTTGGGCGTTGAATGTGCGGATGGTTCTTGCCGCGCTAATGGGCGAGAAGCTCGCTGGCGCGACGCCCGTATGATTCCGTTTCAAGCCTTTGCTCAGGGCGAGTATTGCGGCTTATCACGAACGGAGCATGTGTCCGAGTATCGCCTCCGTGTGGACGATTCACTCGATTTCATTTATCGACTGTCGCGAGCAGAAACGTCCCGTCCGTATGAAATGACTGTCGGCGATGAGATTCGCATTCAATCGTTCACGGACGAAAAACTCAACGGCGATTTGATCGTGCAGCCCGATGGAACCGTGACCTTAAAACTCTTAGGTCAAATTCGGGCGACCCATCACACGGTCGCCCAATTGCGGGATGAAATCGACAAAGCCTACGAAAAATTTTACAAGGTTCCCTCGATCACGGTTACACCACTGAAGGTCAACACAAAACTGGAAGACCTGCGGGCGACCGTCGATAGCCGAGCTGGCCAAGGGGGACAACACATCACGGCCCGCGTCACGCCCGAGGGAACCATTTCCTTGCCCGCGCTGGTGTCGGTGCCCGTGCAGGGACTCACGCTTCGTGAACTGAAGCGAGAACTCGACGAGCGTTACTCGCACGAGGTGGAAGGGATTGAGATCACGCCCGTCCTCGTCACTCGTGCGCCGCGATACGTGTTTGTCCTGGGCGAAGTGAATACGTCCGGTCGGTTCACGCTCGAAGGCCCGACGACCGTGATGCAGGCGGTCGCAATGGCGGGCAGTTTCAAGATCGGTGCGAATCTCAATCAGGTAGTCGTCTTTCGACGTGGTGCGGATTGGCGAATGACGGCGACCATGCTCGATTTGCACGGTGCGCTGCATGGTCATCGTCCTTGCCCGGCGGATGAAATCTGGCTGAACGATTCCGACATTGTCGTCGTGCCAAAGTCGATCATTCAAAAGGCGGACGAAATTGTCGAGATGGTCTTCACGAGGGGCATTTACGGAATCATTCCAGTCCAGAATGTCTCGAACGCAATCTCGAAGATGAGTTCGTTCTAAGAACTGCGATGATGTTTTTAACCAACGGTAAATCGCCAGCGATGCGCCACCCGGCCACAGACAAAAGCCATTCCGGCCGAGATTATTGCCATCAGTGGGCACCAACCAAGTGCTGCGCCGCGAACATTCGACAGATCGAACATGACTGCTTGCTCACCGGGCGTTGCGATCACGAGCATGAACACCATCGCGTACATCGTTGCGACAACGGCATGAACGACAAGCAGAGTGCGAACCACGCTCCAATCCCGGATCGTGCAGACCCAGGCTGCATAGGCTGCTTGCAAAGTCGCCACGCACAAAATAATCTCTGCCCAAATGGGCCGACGGTCTCCTTCAAAGTTCATCGCCAAAGGCAACAAACCGGCAAACGCAGTTAGTGCCGACCCAACAGCCAGACCGTAAATCGCTTTCGCGTAAGGATCGGCAAAGGACGTTTCTGCGGCGGCGATCTTTTTCGCCGAGGGTTTTGTTCGCGCGGAAGTGAAACTCATCGGAACGACCGGTTGTGGATTCAACCAATCGACACTGACCGTCGATGATATTTTCGGCCGCAGCGACGGAAATGGCGGCGGAATTCTCACGCCAACTGCGGCCGTTCGCACCGGCGGTAGTTCTGCACGTTTTGGTTGATAACCCTGACTCACGAAGGAAACCTCTCAAGAAGCAAATCGGCGTCTATCGAAATACCGTCAACCTGTTGCGAGAACTTAGGGTCGGCGCAACAATAACTGCCACCATTGTCGTCTTTCACTTCGCGAAAGCACGTTATTTCGCCGAGCGATAGACGACATTATTATTTAGCGCGCCGAACTTCAGCTATCTCTCTCTATCTTACGTTGCCAATCGTGCGATGTCATCGTAAAACTGCCAAAAGTAGGTGGTTTTTCGTGGCGGCGGAGGCAGAGCCACTCAACGGACTGCCAGCGAATAGACGACCATTTTGAAAGATCGTCGCACACTACAAAGCAACTCGGTTCGCCCCATTCGCTATTTCGCTTTGGGAAAACCGGCCTGAAGCAAGTCTTCATAGCCCGGCTTCAACGAGCGAACGTCATAGCCGAATTTCTTCAAGATGTCGGCCGACTCGAGTGCCCTTTTTCCCGACTTACAGTGGACATAGACGATGCGGTCCTTGGGCACTTGCTGGGCCAGCACGGTGGCGAACTCTTTGGCTCCCGCCCCTTGCTTCAACATGCTGAGCGGGACAGCCGTCGCCTGCGACAGGTGGCCCGCCTTCCATTCGTCCTCTTCTCGCACGTCCACGAGGATTGCCTTCTTTTGGGCCAGGTTCTCCTTCACCACATCAAGTGAGTCTTTAGTTGGTTCGACAGAGAAGGCCGGGGTGACGAAGGCCGCAACCAACACGCAAGCTCCGACAAGTGAGAAAAATCGAGATCGCATAATTACCTCCTGTGTAACGCGGAAAGTCGAAAATTTTTTAACCGTTTGCAAATTGAAGTGACACGTTGTCTATTTTGGATCGGCGCATCAAAAACGGTTGTGAAGACGGACAAACGGCAGGTTTCGTCAACCGCGAAGCGGCTATGACCGCCAGTTCAAGGTTGCATTGTATCCACGACTAACTTGTGAATGTGATCCGACTGACAACTAGGACCACGTCGGGGTAGAAATGGAATTCGCTGTCAGTCTACCCCAGGTAATGGCTTCGTCGCAATCTGGAACGAGAGGACATCAGGGATTCGGGACCACGTCAGCTTTTGCGTCGGTGGGAGGGTCATGAAAACGTCAATAGGAGAATTGGCGTATTGTGAGTTAAACTGCGTCGCCTGGATTGGGCC
>JAYUFG010000129.1:0-6526 GCA_043738845.1 Planctomycetaceae bacterium | reverse complement strand
TCAAACCTTCCGTGTTCATGTTTCCAAAACACTGACGGGGATCACTAGTCGCTACAAACAGTTAAAAAATCGCACACTAGGCCATTATGGCTTTGTTTTTTCGGGCGTTTTGGTGGGGACGGTTTCTTTTTTGGTGCCCACCAGGGGGGGCGGATTTTTCATGCGGTCGATACTGCGGACCATCCATTCAAGTTGTTTGTCGACACTCGGCTCGCGGTCTTTTTCAGCTTGTTCGATTTGGGCATCCAGCTTTTTCAAACGCTCGGCAGCAGCCTCTCGTTCAAACCGCAGCAACTTGATCCGATTTTGTGCTTGTTGAAACAGCGCATCACGAAGTTTGGTTTTGAGATCGTCGTTCGATTCCATCGTGGCCTGTGCGGCCAAGAGTTGGATCTGCGATTTAATTTTCCACGATTCGAGTTCCAACGCATATCGGCCGGAACTCGCTGTTTGCGTTTGGGACAAGCGTTCGCTGGTGCGAAAGAGTTCCACAATTGCGGTCTCGTACTCTTTCGGTTTGGTCCCTTTAAGTTGCGTCAATAAATCGGCCAATTCGACATGATTGGTTCGCACAAACATTAGTGCGGCCGCTTCATGTTCGGGCGTGAACGTGGTCGCGTCCGACTTGATTTCTGGCTTGGCCGTCGCCTTATTGATGCCGATTCCAACGGTCGCTTTGGCGGCATCTCCATCGGCAGCGAGTGACACTTGCGAGAAGTGAAAGACGAAGCCAATCGCCAGCATAGAAGGCAGGAAAATCCGAATTTGCAACGGCAGGTGGGCCATTTACATTGCTCCTCGTGAGACCGCCGACAGCAACCACGCGGGAGCAGCGTCTTCGTCACCCAAGTCGATCGAGTGGTCGCCAAGCTCATTCGTGGTGCTGTCGGCAGTTGCCAAGCCCTGGCCAACATCACCTAAAAAAGTTAAGCCGTCCTGATCTGCAGCCGTCTGAAATTCACTGCTCTGAAATTCACTCCACCGCAACGCCAGTGTGCGGGCTTGCTCGCCAGTTATGCTGCGGAGGTTTGGTTTCGCAATCTGTTCGGAAGGTGCTTTACTGTTCAGGCCATTGATCGCAAATAAAACCGCCAGACAGACCGCCGCGCCGACCGTCATCCAACCCGCTGCGATCCAGCGTCGCGAATTTTTATCGCTGGTCTCGGTCGAACGTCTAATTGGCAAAGCTATGTCCGGACGTTTTGCGGCAGAAACCGCCTGTGTCAATTCAACGGCCACCGCAACCGCTTCACGAGCGGACTGATCGGTCGTAAGAATCTGTTCAAACGCGACTGACTCGTCGGGCGACAGGTCGCCGCAGATATATTGAAACGCCTGCCAGTGGAGGTTGTGGGCCTCTGAACTGGACTGAGCTTGATCGCGTTGTGAGTTGGAATTTGTCATTTTGTTCGGTATATTATACTTCCTCGACGGTAGGTCAGGCCTTTGGCCTGACAACCAACGGCAGGCCAATCCTGACATCCCCTCAGCGGTCCGCATTCAAGCCTGACCTACTATTATCCCTTCGGGATGGAAATACTTATGTATCAATGTCAGGCCACAGGCCTGACCTACTACGACTCTTTCAAACTGCGGCGTAATTTTTCGAGGGCGGACCGCATTCTCGTAAGCACCGTTCCGAGGGGGATTTTTAACTCGTCCGCGATTTCGGCAAATTTTTTCTCATCGTAAAGTCGCATCCGGACAACTTGCTTCTGTTCATCCGGCAATTTTTCCAACGCGGCCGTGACTCTTGCGACGGACTCGCGACGGACTAAACTACTCTCCGGCAACGGTGTTGAAGATTCACTAGAATCCTCGTTCGCCATTTGCCGCTGATGCTTATCCTCGGTCGTTTTTTTCCTGCGGAGGGCCAGTGCCTCATGGAAGGCGACGGTAAACAACCAACCTTTCAACGAATCGGGGCGGGCTTTTTGACCCGACTCGACCGCTTTGACGAAAGTCGCTTGCAAGGCGTCATTCGCCCAATGGGGGTCTTTCAGGACGCCGGTCAGAAACCGCCGCAATTCGTCGGCATGTTCCACGTACAAAGCAGCGACCACCGCCGGATCCAGCCTTTCGCCAGAGATTTCGTCCCCAGCAGGTTTATCGTCCGGCGAGTTCAATTCGCTGATCTCCCGCTAAAACACGTCCGCAGTAAGTACGATGCGCCCGGCGGCGGAATTATTTGGATTGGTTGGAGAAAAAAGTGAGAATTCGGGAAATCAGGGCGATTTGAAAGGCTCAATTCCACGCTCTCAAATCGCCATTGTAGCCGAAATTAAACGAAGCTGCCGTGAATTCAAATCAACTTCGGAATAGCCCGGAAATAATTTCCCGATTTGACATTTGTTGCGACCCCCGGCTGTTGCGGCTCGAACTCACTCCACTGCGCGTCGCGGCTAACCGATGATCGCAAAATGGGAATTTAATTCGGGCCAAATTCTTGGCGTCAAATGACTTACCCCTTTGGTCCCGGTGCCCGCAGGACCAGCCGGGCGATTTCTGGCGGACAGCGAAAACGTAAGGGGAGATCACTTCCGACGCCGCGAGTGACGTGGAGCAGGGTCGGCGCGGTGAAGAATGTTCCACCGGCGAGGCGGACGCCGTGCCAACTCGGCGAGTAAATCGCTCCGATCAGCGGCAAGCGAATTTGTCCGCCGTGTGTGTGACCGGCCAACATCAAATCAAATCGGTGTTCCCTGGCCCAGGCAAATTGGTCGGGCGAATGGGACAACAGCACCCGCAATGTCTTCGAGGGAATTCCAACTCGCGAGGGAGTTGCGGCCGGTTTGGCATTTGGCTTGATGGACGGTTTGTCTTTCTTCGCTTCCTTGGGTTCGGCGGCGGTACCGGGAATCGCCTCGATCATCGGCGAGAGGGGAAACCAAGGTCGCTCGTTGCCTGCGAGGTATATTTTGCGACCGTCGATTTCAATCGTGCTTGGCTTGGCACTAAGGTCAATGAGTCCCGCCTGCGTCAGCAATTCTCGCGACTTGGCCGCACAGGGAAAGCGGGCATCGTGATTGCCCAGGATGAAATAAACTCCATGCTTGGCTGTCAGTTTTGCAAACGTGTCGGGAATCCAGTCGAGAAATTCTTCGCCGTCAAACAGATCGCCGGTGAGTGCAATGATGTCGCATTGTAAATCGTTCGTGATCCGGACGACTTCTTCGTAATAGGCTTTGCCAATGCGGCCGCTCAAATGAAAGTCGGACAGATGAGCAATCGTCAGCCTGTCGAGTTCCGGCGGAAGGGCAGGAACCAAGAACTGTTTCTCTTGTAGGTGAATACGAAAAATTTCGTTGCCCGGCAGATTGCCGATCAACTGATTGAAGCCATTTCCCGTCGGACGTTGACCTAAATTCTTGGCGACATCAATAATGGTCGTTTTATTTTCAAGTTGCAATTTCGGCGTGCGGGTGGTAAGTCGCCAGAAAATCCAGCGGGGAATATACGTCACCGCCACAAACCAACAAAAGAAGTAATAGAGAAGGAAACCTTTCCGTTGGTCATAGAGCATCGGGTTGATGTTGTGACGATCCGTAACGGAGAGTTGCCAAATCGCGATGACAATGGGCAGGCCCACGAGCAGTCCGTGACACAAAAACGACGCCGTTTTGTTGAACCACTGGGGTACGCTGAGTGCGTGCAGCCGGTTGGCGATTCCGACCCAAATCGCGGCATGACCAAACAACGTGAAAGCGATGAGGATCGCGACAAGCATAAGCGAAAGCAAACTCTCCGGCAGGGCGTGTTGGTCAATCGAGATGCGGCCGGTTCCCACCGACTAATTCGCTATCCATCGCGATCGTGGTTAAGACTATTGTCCAACGGTTTTCTCGACGGCGTCCAATAACTGATCTAGCCGGAAGGGCTTGAACAGCACGAACTTCAACCCCGACTGCCGCGCCTTGACCACCGAGTGACCTGGATCCCAACCAAAACCGGTCATCAAAATCAGTGGAACGTGTGAGAGAAACTCTTGCAGCTTCTGCATGAACTCGAAGCCGGTCATCTCGGGCAGCCGTACATCGCTAATGATCGCGTCGTACTCTTGGTCAATCGCTTGCGAATTGCGAGCCATCGCAATGGCCTCTTGTGCATCGCGGGCGGTTTCGACGACACAGGCAAATCGCTCGAGCAAATTGTGTGAGGCACTGCGGACCGCTTCGTCCGCATCGACGACGAGAATTCGGCGATGACGCAGGCTCGGTCGCTTATCAACCGGTTGAGCAACCGTCGGAAGAGCCTGAATCGGCTTCATCTGTTGGCCGACCTGGGTGATGACCTGTTTCACTTCGCGGGCATTGCGGAGGATCCGACCCAGGCGTTCGACCACATCGGCATCGAGACCGATATAACGCTCCAGGACGCCGACCGCGTCATTGAGAATGTCGTCGATGGGTCGAGCGACAGCCGAGTGGATCGCCTCGCAACTTTCGACGACCGTACTTTCTTTTTCCGCCACGAGAAGTTGCAGCGTGTTCAAAGCGACCGCTACGTCGCGGGCGAAAATTTCCAAAAATTGTAGGTCATTTTCGGAAAATGCTTTGGCCTCTGGGCTTTCGACGTTGAATGTCCCGATCACTTTGTCGTGCAAAATAAGAGGGACGGTGAGCGAACTTTTGGCATCCTGGGCACCTTCCAGATACAGCGGGTCTTGAGCCGTGTTTTCGCACAAATAACTTTGACCCGTCGCAGCGACAAAACCAGTTACGCCGTTTTGCGTCGTTTCGGCAAAGAGTTCGCGTTGGGCCGCCTCGGGCTTCATTCCTTCGGCAAGCAACGGCGTTAAGCGGCCACCCACGACGTTGTCTTCTAACATTCTGATTTCGACCACGTCGTAATGCAGCAAGTCTTTCGTGAAGTGCAAGATGTTGGACTTGAGCAAGTCGATGCGGGCTTCAATCGACATCTCGGCGACTTCGTCCGGCTTCATGTCGGCCAGTTCAATGCCTGCCTGATGAATGGCGACGAATTTTTGCTGCTGCAACATTTCGCCCGTCACGTCTCGAACGGTTACGATTAAATGCTGTGGCGTTCCGCCAGCCTCTTGAACGGGTGCGGCGTGAACTCGAAAATAAGCTGTTTCGCGATCAGCGGCACCGCTCGGTTTTTCGTAAGAGGTCGGTTTGTGCTGGCCCGATTCCCATTCGCTGGGCCGTCCCAGGCGAATGGTTGTGGAACTAGCTGCATTTGTGGTGAGGGCCGTTTGAAAGGGACAGAAATCAGGCCCCATAATGTCGGGGCTATGCAGGGCGTCGTAGAAACTTTCCCCCTCGATATTCTCCCGACCGCTCCATTCTTTCAGACGTTTGTTCGCCCAGAGAATCGTATTGTCGGCGTTGAGGAGTGCGACCCCTTCGGGCAGTCCATCCAGAATGCGGTCGTTCTGTAACAGACGGCCAATGCGGCTGGCCTGTCCTAAAAACGGGGCCGAAACGTACAAGCCCGCGAAGTCCTCACGAGCCAACATCGACAACGCACGGAGCGGACTGCTCGCGATGACGACCTCGGACGTCGCCGTCAACTCGGCCGGGAGAATCGGCGCAGAGGTTGGTGCGTCACGGACAACCAAGATTTTGGGCTTGCTAGACAATCCTTCAAGCTCCGCTAGCGGCGAGTGAACCCGGTGGTATTATAGGGTTCAGGTCGCTCAGGAACAACCGGCTCTTTTTCCCGTGCGGGAATTACCGCCTATCCGACATAGGTTTACATCGGTTGGCGGCTGGTATTTCGTTGACGTGGGAACTTACAGCACGCCAATTTTTTGCGCGAAGTGCGTGTACTTTGCGGCCTACCGTTGGCATGTCCGTTAGAATCGGACAGAAAAAATATACCTGCCAGAGAAACGGTCACTCGTCCGAGGGCATCCAATTGTAGGCCCGGCGTAATGCCCGTTGAACGGAATCGGTCAATGCGCGGCCGGTGATCGGCTTTGAGAGGACGCAAAACGCCTGGGCCAGTTCGGCCTCTTTAATCAGGAACTCGTCAAGCGCGGCCGACATGAGAATGCAGGGCAATTCGGCCCGAATTCGCTTTACGCGACGGATCGTTTCTAACCCGGTCAGCTTGGGCATGTGCATGTCGAGCAGCAGCAAATGGACATCTTCATGCTCGACCACATCGAGGGCTTCCTCGCCGTTGCCCGCGATCAGCGTGTGAAAACCACGTGGTTCAAAAATTCCCCGCAACGTCTCGCGAAAGCCGACGTCGTCATCGGTAATCAGAATGTTGGGGGTTGGAAAGTACATGGCGAATCGAGTTGATTTATCGAAATGATGCGGTTTTCGGCCAACCGACAGAATGGCGGGCCACGGTAACTTAGGGCAATTCTGATGCCAACCTTATTATAAGTCACGCCAATATCCGGGGGACACAAAATTAACCCCCCGTAAACACGATGATTTATAACCATACAGGCATTTTGAGAGAATACGAATCGCACGGATCGCCGGTCTCCGCTGCACAAAAACGGGGCGGTTTACTGCCATTTCGGCAGGAAAACAGCGTTCTACACCGC
>JAYUFG010000128.1:0-17394 GCA_043738845.1 Planctomycetaceae bacterium | reverse complement strand
ATTGGATGGTCGATCCGGAAAATCCGATGTTCGCGCGAGCGATTTGCAATCGTTTGTGGGCGCACTTTCTCGGCCGCGGTTTGGTTGAACCGGTTGATGACATGCGCGTGACCAATCCGCCGAGCAATCCAGAACTCATGGACGAACTGGCGCAGGAGCTGGTGGCCCATCATTACGATCTGAAACACATCATTCGCACGATTATGAATTCGACCGCTTATCAGTTGTCGAGCGATCCTACAGAAAGCAACATCCAGGATCAGCAAAATTATGCTAGGGCGTATCCGCGAAGGATCATTGCGGAAGTGATTCTCGACGGCGTGGCACAAGTGACAGGCGTGCGCGAGAAGTTTGATAATTTGCCGGAAGGAACGCGGGCGATTCAGCTTCCGGACGAAGCGGTGAACTCGTACTTCTTGGACGTCTTTGGCCGGCCGATGCGCGAATCGCCATGTGAGTGTGAACGGCCGAAAGAAGCCAACTTGGCCCAGACGTTACATCTGCTCAATTCCAACGAAATACAGTCGAAAATCGGGGGTGGACAGGGGCGAATTGCCGCCTTGTTGAAGGAAAAGAAGCCGAATGACCAAATTTTAGAGGAAATATACCTCGCCGCCTTTGGGCGAATGCCGCATACTGACGAAAATAAGAATGTGTTGGAATATGTGCAAGGGCAGAAAGAGGCCAAAGCAGCCTGGGAAGATGTCGTTTGGGCTGTGCTGAATTCGAAAGAGTTTTTGTTCAATCATTAGTCGATTTGTACGAAATCGTTCATCGTTAGGAGATTGATCGTGCTCAACATTTTTGGCGGAAACTACCAATCGTGCGATGGCATCTCGCGACGTAATTTTTTACGCGCGGGCGTCTGCGGCTTGACCGGACTCACCTTGGCGGACGTGCTGCGCGCTCGCACGCTGCAAGCGGCCGAAGGCAAGGCGACCAAGGACACGAACGTCATTCTGATTTGGAAAGGGGGCGGGCCAAGCCATATCGACATGTGGGATCTCAAGCCCAAGGCACCCGCTGAATTTCGCGGAGACTTTCAGCCCATCGCCACGAATGTCCCGGGTATCGACATTAGCGAGCATCTTCCGCTGTCCGCACGTCAGATGGACAAGTTTTCGATCCTCCGCAGCGTGACCCATCCCGACGCGGGCCACGAATCGGCCAGCCATTATTTGTTGACGGGTTACAAGCCGACAAATGACATTCCGGCGAATGAAGTTCCCAGCTACGGTTCAATCACGGCCAAAGAACGTGGTCCCCGTCGGGCGGGACTTCCCGCGTATGTCGCCGTTCCCCAAGCTCCGAAGAGTACGGCGGCCGCCTATTTAGGCGTCGCGTACAATCCTTTCTCGGTTGGTGCAGAACCGAACAGCGCGAACTTTTCCGTCCGCAACCTGACATTGCCCAATGGGATCAACCTGGGCCGTTTGGAAAATCGCCGCAACTTGCTCAACACAATTGACACGCTCCGCCGGGGCAGTGACCAAAGTGGTCTCATGGATGGTCTCGACTCGTTCACCCGCAAAGCGTTTGAAATGGTCACCAGCCCCGCCGCTCAAAAGGCGTTTAACGTTGGTGCCGAAGACGCCAAGTTGCGGGACAGCTATGGCCGCACGAATCTCGGTCAGAATATGCTGCTCGCGCGACGCCTTGTCGAGTCGGGCGTGACGTTTGTGACAGTGAACGCGGGGGGCTGGGATACGCACGCCAATAATTTTGAATCGCTCAAGAAGAATAAGCTGCCGGAGTTCGATCAAGCCTGGGCCGCATTGACGCAGGACTTGCACGACCGAGGAATGTACGACAATACACTCGTTCTCGTCTGGGGCGAATTCGGACGCACGCCGCGGGTGAACACCGGTGCGGGCCGCGACCATTGGCCGGGTGCGATGTCGGTCGTCCTCGCGGGGGGTGGATTGAAGATGGGCCAAGTGATCGGCGAGACCGATCCGAAGGCCGAGTATCCCAAAGAGCGGCCCATCTCGCCGGAAGATGTCCTCTCGACGATGTACAAGGTCTTGGGCATCGACCAAGAAATTGCCTATGAAAACGAAGCCCAGCGACCGGTCCAGATTTTGAACAGCGGCACGCCTATTCGCGAACTGTTGGGATAAACCTCGATGAATCGTACGCTCCTTGTTGTCGCGTTGGCGTCGGTCTTGTTCGCCTCATCCGCGCTGGCTCAGTTTCCCGCTCCGCAACTGCATAGTGTTTTTCCTTGCGGCGCGCAGCAGGGAACGACCGTCGAATGCACCATCAACGGCAGCGATCTGTCCGAGGCGACCGGCTTGTATTTCAGTCATTCGGGAATCTCTGCGGAACCGGCCGGCACCAATAAGTTTAAGATCGCCGTGAGTGCCGACGTCCCGGTCGGGCGTTACGACGTGCGGGCGATTTGTCCGCTCGGTGTTTCCAGTTGCCGCTCCTTCGTCGTTGGCGACCGCCCAGAGTTCATCGAAAAAGAACCAAACAACCAACTCGACACGGCGCAGCGAGTCACTTTGCCCATCACGATCAATGGACAAATTAACGGCGGAATCGACCTCGATCATTTCGTGTTTTCGCTGAAGAAAGGGGAGCGGATATTTATCAATTGCTGGGCGTGGCGGTTGGACAGCAAACTTGATGCGACGTTGATGATCTACGATTCGGCGGGCAAAGAGGTCGCCTACAACGGCGACTATTACGGCAAAGACCCGTTCCTTGATTTCACCGCCGAAGCGGATGGCGACTACACAGTGAAAATTTGGGATTTCATTTACAGCAACGGACCGGACCTCGTTTATCGTTTGGAAATCGGCAGCTTGCCCCATCTGGACGCGATCCTTCCGGCCGCCGTTGTGCTGGGTAAGGCGACCACGGTCACGCTGTACGGGCGCAATTTGCCCGGTGGCACACCGGCCCCGGCCGAGATGCAGGTGCAGGGACATTCGCTCGAAATGTTGACGCAAGAAATCACGCTCACCGCAGAACCAAACAGTTTGCACACGGGCGAAGCGTCCCGTCCCGCACAGGCCTTGCTCGACGGCAAGGAGTTCCGCCTCGTAACAAGCCAGGGCGCGTCGAACCCGTTGTTCGTGGGCTTCACTTCCGACCCGGTCGTGTTGGAACAGGAGCCAAACAACAGTCGAGAAACAGCGCAGCACGTTTCAATCCCTTGCGAAGTTTCGGGCATGTTTTCACCCGTCGGTGATCTGGACTACTATGCGTTTACCGCCAAGAAAAACGAGAAGTACGTGATCGAGATTTTTGGCGAACGACAATCGGGTCTCACCGATCCGAACATCACGGGCTTTGACCCCAAGGGAAAACGGATTTTTTCCGGCGACGACGTGGGCAAGAACATTGGCCAGTTGCGGTTCACGACCAGCACTCGCGATGCTCGCTGGGACTTTACGGCTCCGGCGGATGGCGAATACACGGTGCAAGTTCGTGACCTGTATCATCAGCAGCGGGGCGATCCGCGATTTACGTATCGGCTGAGCATTCGCGCACCGCAACCCGACTTTCGTTTGATGGCAGTGCCGACGGCAGAGATTCAGCCCGACGCGACGATCGTGCGACAAGGGGGCAACTATTGGCTCGATGTGCTGGCCCATCGCAATGACGGTTTTGACGAACCGATCACCGTGACGGCGGAAGAACTTCCGCCCGGCGTGACGTGCGAGCCGGTCGTAATTGGTCCGGGCAAAACGTCCGCACCACTCGTGTTTCACGCGGCGACGGATGCAACCATCGGACATGCGGCGATTCGCATCGTTGGCAAATCGCGAATTGCCGAGACTGATGTCACGCGCATCGCTCGTGGCGGCGGATTGACCTGGGCCACCGTGAACACGCCCGGCATTGCCCGCATGTCGGACACGATTCTCCTGGCGGTGCGTAGCCCGGCCCCGTTTGCGTTGATGGCGACCCCTGCTGCAAAAGAAGTCGCAGCGGGCGGGACACTCTCGATCAAGGTCCAAGTGACCCGTGCCGATGACTGGTCCGACGATGTGCAATTGGCCGGTTTTGACTTGCCGACCAACACCACCGTGGCACTGGTCACGATCAAGAAAGGTGCGACGGAAGGGATGGTGGAGTTGAAACTTCCGGCGAATGTCAAACCGGGGCGATTCACATTCACGATCAACGGGTCGGGCCAAGTTGCCCGTAATTATCCGCTGGAAACCACTCCGGCCAAACGGGACAAGAACATTCGCGGCCTCTTACCGTCGAACGCGATTACCATTGACGTGCTGCCCGATCCGGCGAAGAAGTGAACTGAATAAGAAATCAGTAAGGTTTGGCAGGTCAATCAATGTCTTGTTGTTTCCCTCGCGGCTATTCCCATGCGATTTCCTGATGAACCGACAACGCAAGAACAGTGGCAGGTGATTGTCTGGGGATTGATCCTGGTACTGGCCGTGATCGGTGGAGTTGGGATGTATTATTCGTTCGGTGCGCCCGCCGCCAAGGCCGAATTAGCCGAGCCGGTCCGCTGGTACAGCTTGGCAATTTGGGGATTGGCCGCAGTTATATACGTCATCAAACGAATCATTGAGCGAATTCTTCAATGACACAAAGGTGTATCCGAGGTCGCCACGTTGCGGATCACGCACCCGCAGGATAACGTTTCCTGCCCGCCCCACTCCGATCTCAACGATTCAGTGAATACCGTTCTTCCGCCAAGCGATACAGTCGTTTCCAAACGGTGCGGTTGAAGACCACCACGATCACAGCCATGACGATCACGCCCGCCGCCAGTAGGGGAAAGTCTTCGTGCTCCGCCGCCTTGCTGATTTGCGCACCGAGACCACTCGCTTCCAGCGTTTTCTTATTGTAGATCACATACTCAGTCACAATACTCGCGTTCCATGCTCCGCCCGCCGCCGTCACCCAGCCCGTCACCAGCGATGAAAACGCCGCTGGCAAATATAACACGCGAAAACGTTGCCACGCACCGAAGCGATAACAGCGGGCCGCCTCTTTCAAATCGGCGGGAATCGCCATCGCGCCCGCAATCACGTTGAACAAAATGTACCACTGCGTCCCCAACAGCATCAGCAGCACACTCCCCCAATTCAGAGACACACCGAACCAAGCCAGTGCAGCAATCGCGGCGGGAAATAACATCGGTGCCGGAAAGGAGGCGGCAACTTGCACGATGGGCTGAAAAATCCGCGACCACTTTGGCGACAGACCAATGGCCAAGCCTAGCGGAAGCGTCCACAGCGTTCCCAACACTATCGCCGTCAAGACGCGCAACAACGTCCAGCCCGCCGAGAGAATGATCTCCAACCAATTTTCCCACGGAACATCTTTCAGCAGATGAACGAGTTCCCATGCGCCCCACAACATCACGCCAATCAATATCGCGAGACTAACTCGCGACAGGGGCAAGGCCCAGTGAGGAACCTCCGCTTCCGGCGTCGTTGTCACATTGCGCGGCCGACTCGGCTGCTCTTGGCTGCTCTTTCGATTCCATTGCTGCGACAACCACTCCACGGTCCGCAGTTTCCGCACCCAGTCTAAGAACCAGGACGAGGCATTTTCGACGAGGCCCGCATCTTCCATACGAAACTTTTGTGACCAAACGACGACGGGCCGCCACAAAAACTGATCCAGGGCAACGATCATCGTGACCATCGCCACGACGGCCCAAATCATCGCTGGGATGTTGCCCTGATCGACCGCCTCGCTCATGTACGAACCAAGCCCCGGCAAGCGAAAGCTGTGTTCACCCAGCTTAAACGCCTCGTTAATCATCAAGAAGAACCAACCTCCGGCCATGCTCATCATGCTGTTCCACACGAGGCCAATCGCCGAGTAGGGCAACTCGACCCACCGCAATCGTTGCCGCCAATTGAAGCGATAAAGTGTGGCCGCTTCTTTAATATCGTCCGGCACGGCGCGGAGCGAATGATAATAGCTGAACGTCATGTTCCAGGCTTGGCCGGTGAAGATCATCAACACGGCCGCCAACTCTAAACCCATATTTCCGCTAGGGAACGCACCCTTCAAAGCCAACACCAATCCGGGCATAAAACCCAATACGGGAATACTCTGCAACACGTCAAGCAGCGGGACGAGCAGCTTGCCCGCGACACGGTCCTTGGCGGCCCAATAACCATAGACCAAAGTAAAGAGGAGCGAGAAGACGTAAGCGAGCAAACCGCGCGACATCGAAAAGAAGGTGTACTGCGGGAGTGCGAGTGGCGAGAGGTCGATTTCGACCACGTCGGTTTTCACCGCGAACCATTCGTAGGCAAACCAGAACAGACCGTACCCAAAGAGCAGTACCGCACTTAACAACAGCGCATCACCGATCCCCCAGCGTCGTGAACTGGATGGCGTGGACAACTTTGGGGGCAATGCGGAGGTGGAAACGGGGACCATAGTTGACCGAGAGCGATATTGGCGCGGCGGAAAGGCCCCAGCGTATTCCGATCTTTCCATTCGGACAAGGCAGGTCACGGCGGATTAACAATCACGTCGAGCGGGCTGAATCAACGCCTGCTCTGCGGTAATTCTTGGTTAAACGAACGAAATACACCCCAAATGGCGTGGAAAACCCCGTTGTTTTCCAACCGTTTCCCGGTCTATAATGACGGGCTTACGGTTGTTTTACCCGACTAGGTCTTTTCGGCTTTTGGTTTTGGTCGGTGTAATGCACTTCCCAGAGTGCCTTTTTTAAGGCCGCTTTTTTTCCAGCAGCTTTTTTCAGGAGATTCGATTCGTGGCACACGGTAAGTATCTGTTTACGAGTGAGTCGGTCAGCATGGGTCATCCCGACAAATTGGCCGACCAAATTTCCGACGGCATCCTCGATGCCCTGTTGGCCCAAGACCCGATGAGCCGCGTTGCCTGTGAAACGATGGTCACGACCGGAATCGCCATCGTCGCTGGCGAAATCACCACCAAAGCCATCATCGACTATCCGACCGTCATTCGACAAGTCATTCGCGAAGTCGGTTACAACGACGATCATGCCGGAATTTGTGCCGACACCTGCGCCGTCATGGTCAGCATCGACAAACAAAGTCCCGACATCGCGATGGGCGTCAACGAAGACGCTGCGAAGGGCAAAGAAATCGGTGCGGGCGACCAAGGCTTGATGTTTGGTTATGCCTGTAATGACACACCAGAACTAATGCCGCTCCCGATTGCCTTGTCGCACCGGATTCTCAATCGCCTGACCGAAGCCCGGCAAAAGAATGAAGTCAACTGGCTCCGTCCCGACAGCAAGAGCCAAGTCACAATTGAGTACGATGGCCATAAGGCCGTTCGCATCGACACGGTCGTTGTTTCCACGCAACACTCGCCGGAAGTTTCTAACGAAACGATTCGCGAATTCGTCATCGAAAAAATCATCAAGCCTCTACTGCCGAAGGAACTCGTGTCGGGCGAAATTAAGTATCACATCAATCCGACCGGTCGCTTTGTTGTCGGCGGTCCACACGGAGATTGTGGCCTGACGGGCCGCAAGATCATCGTCGATACTTACGGCGGTTGGGGACGTCACGGTGGTGGTGCTTTCAGCGGCAAGGATCCGACCAAGGTGGACCGCTCGGCCGCCTATATGGCGCGGCACGTGGCGAAAAATATCGTCGCCGCGAAATTGGCCGACCGGTGCGAAGTGCAACTGGCCTATGCGATTGGAGTCGCCGACCCGGTAAGTGTGCATGTCGACACCGAAGGGACCGGCAAAATTCCCGACGAGAAAATCTGTCACATCGTCAAAGAACTCTTTCCACTCTCGCCGGGTGGGATTATCAAGTATCTCGATCTCCGCCGCCCCATTTATCGCAAGACGGCGGCGGGCGGGCACTTTGGCCGCTCCGAGCCCGAGTTCACTTGGGAAAAAACCCACCGCGCTGCGGAACTGTCCAAAGCCGCTGGGATGTAAGCCTTCAGCAAATCAACACCCCAACTGGCGAATTGGCGAGCCGGAGGGCGTAAGCCCCCGGTGCGAATTGCTGACTCGCCCGGTGCGACACTGTCGCACGGAGAAAACCGCATGGAAGCGCGACCCGTTGTTGGATCTCTCGATGCACAGAGATGGCTTCTGCGAAACTTGCAATGGGGACTCCTTTCGGCAGGGTCTCTCGTGGGAGCCGTGGCGGGAATGTTAATGCTCCGGCGGTTAAGCGGCGAATTTCACACCGCTTTGTCGTCGCCCGTCTATCTGACGAGTGCGGTGTTGTTTGCTGCGGTGGCGGTCGGAATGCGTCGCGCGTACACCTCCGTTGCGGCATTCGTCGCAAATCCAACCACCCGACTGACGCGCGCGTACAACTTTCTCCCGACCGTTGGGCTGATCATATTCGTCATCGCGATCACACTGCCAGCGACCGCCAGCGCGGCGATCATGTTGGCCACATTACTGATCGTCGGCGTGCTGGTCGAAGCACTCATCGCTCCGCGTAACGTCCCACGTCACCCCTCGCGGGAATCGCATCGATTGCCAATCGCCGAAGTTTGGAGCGAACGCGATTTAGAACACCCAGAGAAAGAACTCCCCGAAGAAGAAGTTGAAGAAGTCGGTGGCGACGAAACGATTCTTCTCCGTTTAACGCATGGTCGGGCCGAAGAGGGAGGCGAGTTTTGGCACGGGATCGTGCGGACAGAATTTGTCGTTGGCCAAAGAACAGCCGCAGCGCACGTGGCGTTTTGTCCCGCCTTTGGACTTCCGCCACAGATTACCGCTTGGCACCTGAGCGGAGAGGCGGCCGAAATCCGCGTTACGCAAAGCTTGCCGCAGGGAACCCGCCTGGAAATTCGCTTGAGCGAACCGGCGAGCGAACCTTTGCACGTGGTTCTCGAATTCACAGCCCACGATTCACGACCCACGACCGATATTACTCACATTTCGCAGCACAGGTAATAACACATGGCCCGTTGGCCGCGACACGTTTGGACTTCGATTTACACGTACGGAGTGATTTTTATCATCTTTCCGTTGCTCTGTTTGTTGGCGTACGCCTGGGTGCGACATTGGTTTTGAAAAACAATTCACGGTGCCGATCAATTGAACATTCCTGCGTGCCAATGGCTCCTGGCCAGCCTGCTGACGATGCGTTAAATTAGTGGACGCCCAGCACCATACCACAAACCATTTCCAATCGACCAAGATTCTTCATCGATACACTCCTTAGACAAAGGACGAAACCACCATGCGACTCCAAGGAAAAACAGCATTGATAACCGGTGGAGCAACCGGGATCGGCGAAGCGATTGCCCTGGCCTACGCGCGCGAGGGTTGTCGCGTGGCAATCTCCGGCCGCCGTGAGGACGCTCTCCGCGCCGTCGCGAACGCTTACGACGGCTCGCCCAAGATCATCTTTCACCCTTGCGACGTCGCCGACCGCAACAGCGTCATCGAACTCTTTCGCTGGGCTAAGAAGGAATTGGGACACATCGACATTCTCGTCAACTCGGCCGGGATCAACGTGAAAAAGCGGGGAATGGCTGAAAGTCTGCCGGAGGAATGGGATCAAATCCTCGCCGTCAATGCGACCGGTGCGTTCAATTGCTTCTACGAAGTCCTGCCGCAAATGCGCGAACGAAAAGATGGCCTGATCATTAACATCTCCTCCATCGCGGGCAAGCGTTCGTCGCGATTGGGTGGCGTCGCTTACAGCGCGTCAAAGTTCGCGATGTCCGCGCTCGGCACAGCCGCCGCCATTGAAGAAGGCAAAAACGGCATTCGAGTCACCAACATCTATCCAGGCGAAGTCGATACGCCCATCCTGAAAAATCGCCCCACGCCCGTCAGCGATGAACATCGTGCCCGCATCTTACAAGCCGAGGACGTCGCCGCCGCCGCACTGATGATTGCACTCCTCCCGCCGCGGGCGCACGTGCAAGAAATGGTTATCAAGCCGACGTTGCAGGAATACTCGTAACGCCGGGCGTACATGAAGTGCTTAGCCGCCGCGAAACTGGGCGTGCTTAGCCGCCGCGTCCACGCGGTAGAATTTCCTCATCCGGTGTCCGGTCGTGGACGACCGGGCTAAGCGGCGAACCCAAGACGAGAAGTGACGACCAGATTTGTGCAAAAAAAACCCTTCTCACCCGGCGAGAGTGAGAAGGGTTCTGAATTCAAAATGGGAGTGATTGCTGAATAGTAGTGGTCTCTGCGAACCGACACTCGAAGCCCTGCACTCGCCGGTTTTCAAAGGTACTCGAAGGCACCGTTCCAGCACACGTTGGCACCGCTGTCAGTCGCGACAGATCCCCCGACACGGAAGTAGGACGCCGCCGATTGACGGGAACGTGAAGCCGAGGCACTCGCGAGTGTCCTGCGACCTCTCGAACGTCAAACCCTCACGCCGACCTACGAAAAACGATCCGGTGGACTAAGCATGATGGCCCCTCCAGACTAAAGCCTTCGACCGCGTGAAGTCGGCTGCGTACAACGCAACCGTTCGCCGCAGTCAGAATCTCAAAACTGAAACGGGAACTAAATTCACTCAGCACATGTTACCGGCCGGTAACTCAGTCGGGGACGGAAAAATCGAGCAACTTCAAATTGGGAAAGCCGCAGTCGTTACTAAGTACGACCTGTCGGACTCCCGGCACTGTGGCGAGTCGCTTGTTTCCTCCGCACACCGAACACATTCATACATACACCCCGGTTACAAGCGTGTCAACGAAATTATTTTTAGATTCAAAAAATGTTAGAAAATAACGGCTGCTAGCAAACTGTTGTACCAGTTCCGAAAACCTTGCGGGCAAACTACCAGAAATCGCGAGAAAAATGGGGCAGGGAACTTACACCCCACTCACCGTGTGAAGTTGTACCGACCTTGGCGAGCGGGGAGTGTAAACTCCCTGTTTATTCAGCCCCTGTTTATTCAGTTCGACACGCTTATCGGCCATCGAGTATCCGATATACTTTACCCGGGAAGCATTGACGTATTGTGCCCGCCATCACCCAATTCCTTACCATCATTCACCCCTCACCCCATGCAAACTGTCATCACCGCCGTCGGGCCAGACAATCGAGGCCTTGCCGACCCGATCATTCATTACGTGACGGGCGCAGGGGCTAACATCGCGGAGATTCAAATGTACGACCATGACGAAGAAGCCCTCTTCGCCATGCTCTGCCGAATCGAGATCGCGCCTGAACGTTATCCGGCCTTAAAAGACGCGATGCAAAAAATTGGCACCGATACAAAATTGGCCGTCCGTGTGTGGTCTCCCGACGAACGCAGGACCAAACCGCGACTGGCCATTTGTGCGACCTATCGCAATGAGCCGCCGCTCGCTCTCTTGCGGGCAATTCGCGATGGCCTGATCAAAGCGGACCCTGTCGTGATGCTCGGAAATCGGCCCAATTGTCGTTCCGTCGCCGAGCAATTTGGAATCCCGTGGCATAGCGTGGGTGACGAAAAGGGAATCGGCGACGACAAGCAGCTTCTCAAGTACTGCGACGAGTATGAGGTCGATTACATTGTTCTCGCGCGATACATGCGAATCCTTTCGCCCGCCGCCTGTTGGGAATACGCTGGTGGTCGGATCATCAATTTACATCATGGATTGTTGCCGAGCTTTCCCGGAATGCGGCCCTATCACGCGGCTTATGCAAGCCGGATGTTGACCTACGGCGCGACGTGTCACTTCATCGTGCCCGAACTCGATGCCGGAAATCAGATCATCTATCAATCGACGTTTACAATTCCGCCCGGCATGAAATTGGAAGAGATCATCCGTCGCGGTCAAGAAGACAACGAGCCGCATTGCCTCGTCGAGGGAATCCGGCGCGTCGTGGCGGGCGAAGTGCAATTACATTTCCACCGGGTTGTCGCGCGAAACGTGTGAGCGACGTCACATCGACAAGTTACGAAAACAAACAGGGAGCTAATGCTCCCCCCCCCTCACCATGATGACCAACTCGCCAACCTCCGATCAATCTGCGTCGCCTAAATTCTGGGGTGGACGTTTCGTGCATTGGTTCGACCAACGGCCCCGCTTGCTGCGGTTTGTCGATTGGTTTTTTGTTCTCTACGTCTTCGCAGCCTACGTCGCGATGCCAATCCCGGAAGTCAACGAGCCTCATTACTTGGCCAAGGCGAAACATTATTGGAATCCGACGTGGTGTGCGGGCGATCAGTTTCTCGAATCGACCGACGCCCATCAGGTCTTTTGCTGGACTATGGGCTGGCTGACATTATTTCTGCCCTTGAAAACGGTCGCCTGTCTCGGCCGGATCGTTGTACTCTTGTTGCAAAGTTGGTCGTGGCAAAAATTGAGTCACGCGATTTTTCCGCGCGTTCACGCCCTCTACACCGCCATCTTGTTGGTCATCATCAGCGATAATACGCAAATTGCCTCCGAATGGATTTTGGGCGGAGTCGAAGCCAAGGGGTTTGCATTTGCCTTGTTGTTCCTTGCCCTCGAAGCACTCGTTCACAAAAAGTGGAACCGCGTTTGGCTGTTCCTCGGCGGGGCGACCGCCTTTCACGTCCTCGTCGGTGGATGGTCGGCCATTGTGTGTGCGGGGATTTGGGTTTGTTCCGGGCGTGAACGTCCTTCACTGAAGTCGATGTGGACCGGCCTTTGCGGCTTTACCATTCTGGCTGCGCCGAGCGTGTGGTTCGGGTTGAAATTGTCGTTCGGCGTCGATCCCGCCGTCGTCGCCGAGGCCCAACGGATTCAATACATCGAGCGGATTCCGCATCACCTGAATCCGTTCGCGTTCATTAAAACGACGGTCAATGTCACGCAGCTCGCACTGTTCGTGGCGGGTGTCGCTGCCTTTTCTTTTTATCCATCGTTTTCTCACCGAACTTTTCCTCGCCGGGAAAAGGTCAAGGTCGTGGTTTGGTTTATGGTTGGATCGGCCGTGATCGCGCTGGCCGGTTTGCTCATTGCTCTGGCAACACAATCGTCGCCGAACCTTGCGGCGGGCATTTTGCGATTCTATTGGTTTCGATTGTTTGATGTGGCCCTGCCGATCGGTGTCGCGTTTGTCGGGTTTGCGTTTCTATCCAAATGGAAATCAGCGGCGATTACGATCGTCCTGCTTTGCTTACCCATTGGATATTGGTTGAGATATTCGTATCGCGACTATATCGCCACGGTTCCTCGCGCCGATAATTTTGTTGCCGACGAACAGGACTGGCAAGCGGCCTGTGCCTGGGCGTCGAGCAAAACCGAACCGACCGATCTGTTTTTGACGCCAGCCCAGGTGGGAACCTTCAAAATGTACGCCAACCGGCCCGAGGTCGCGACTCGGAAGGACATGCCCCAAGACCCAACCTCGGTCGTGGAATGGTGGCGGAGAATGCTCAAAATTCACAGGGCACCTGAAGACGATCCGAACGATCCGACCTCTGGCCCGACGGACCGTTGGCGATTGTCATTGGGGACTCTGGGCAACGAGCGGTTGCGATCACTCGCCGACGAATACCACGCCAAGTACGTGATCGTTGTCAAAGAGTGGCAAGTTCTTGACCATAGTAAACCGCCCGTGAAAATCCCGCTGCCGCTCCTTGATTTTCCGCTCGTTTATACCAACCCGCACTACGCGATTTATCGGTTTTCCAGCGACCAACCGGCCGCAAAATGACCGTCGCGCCCTGGGTTCAAACCCATTGCGAGGTTATGATGGGAACTCACACTTTCGTGTCTCATTGCCCCATTGTCGTCTTTCGCTCCGCGAAAGGACGCTCTAGAGCAGCGTGAAAAACGACCAGGATTGATCGTGTGGTCGTTCGTAACCCATCGCCTCCGTCCCCCTTTTGCCCGCATCATGTCAAAACATCGTTTCGCCTCTGGTTTACCCGCTCGTAAAGATCAACCTCGTCCCGCAGAAGGTCCGAAAAAATCGTCGTCCGAGCGGTTGCAAAAAGTTCTCGCCGCTGCCGGATTGGGAAGTCGCCGCAAGTGCGAGGAGTTGATTCTCGAAGGCCGCGTCGATGTGGATGGAAAAACCGTCACCGAACTTGGCACCAAGGTCGATCCCGAACGACAAAAAATCATCGTCGATGGAGAGGCCCTCCCGCAAACGGAGCGCGAGTATTACCTCGTCTACAAACCGTCGGGCGTCGTCACGACGAACTACGATCAGGCAGGCCGCCCTCGCGTCGTCGATCTCATTCCCGACAGTGACGGCTTGTTCGCTATCGGTCGGCTCGATTTGTACAGCGAAGGAATGATCCTGATCACGAACGACGGTGCGTTGACGAATCGTTTGGCTCACCCGCGTTACGGCGTTGAAAAAACGTATCATGCGATTGTGGCGGGAATGCCCGAGGCCGAAACGCTTGAGCAACTTCGCAAGGGCGTTCACCTGGCCGAAGGGTATGCGCACGTTAAAAAAATTCAAGTCAAAGCGAAGAGCAAGCAGAGTACGCTGTTGGAAATTGTCCTCGACGAAGGGCGCAATCGCGAAATTCGGCGGCTGCTCGCCCGCGTCGATCACAAGGTTCTCAAGCTCAAGCGAATCGCAATTGGTCCGCTCGAAATGGGCGAGATGAACCCCGGCGAGTATCGCAAACTGACGCCGGAAGAAGTGCAGATGCTGTACAATTTGGCTCCCGCCGAGCCGCTGGCGGCCGGTAGCAAGCCGGGTCGTCCGCGTAAGAAAGTCTTTTCACCACGCGGTGGGACAACGTCGCGCGGTGCGGCTCGCCCAAAGGGTGGTTCACGCGAAATGCGATCTGCGAGAGGTTCTTCGGAAAAACGTCCGGTGGAAAAACTCGCGGCCGAAAAACGGCCGACCGATAAGCGTTTTGCCGATAAACGACCTATTAGTAAACGCCCGGCTGATAAGCGGTCTGTTGACAAGCGTTCGACCGTTGGCGAAACCCGTTCGGTCCGTCGGCAGCCGAAGCCGATCAAGCGCATCCGCCGCGAATTGCCGGAGTAGAAACTACAAGAACTGTCTATCCGTTGGAAGTATCAGTACTCTTGAGGGAATTTGCGCCGAGGTTTGGGAAAAATGTCTCACGCCAAGGCGCAAAGCTCGCCAAGGAGTGTTTGAAATACAATTTGTTTGACCTCACTTCTCCCGTCATCGTTTATTCTATTCTCAATCATGCTTAATCATATTTCCGTCGCTTTTTCCCTTTGCGATCTTTGCGCCTTTGCGTGAGCTTGTGTGATTTTTCTTCCTGCCGCTAAGGATCGGATCATAAATTAATGTCGTCTTTCGCTCCGCGAAAGGACGCTTTTTCGCCGTTGTGAAGGACGATAATGGGACAGTTATTTATACGCCGGTCCTAAATCGTTACAAATTCCTAGACCATTTCCTTAGCAAGTTACTTTGCCGTGTCTCATTCGCTTCACGCTCCGCATTTTGCTGATCTGGCGACGCAACAATCGGTTTGCGTTGTCGAGAATGTTCCTGTGGCTCGCGATACGTTTCGGATTCGGCTGGAGTGTCCGGATTTTGCCCGGCGGATTTTGCCCGGACAATTTTTGATGGTCAAGATTTCTGGTTGCGATGATCCGCTGCTGGGTCGGCCACTGGCGTTTTATGATGTTGTGCGAGATTCGGCCGGTGAATCGGTCGGACTCGACGTGGTTTATTTGGTGGTGGGTAAGATGACGTCGCGGCTGGCTAAGATACCGCCGGGACAGACACTCGAGGTGTGGGGACCGCTCGGCAATGGCTTTGCCCCGTCGCCGACACGACATCTCATCATGGTCGCGGGCGGGATCGGTCAAACGCCTTTTTTGGCACTGGCTCAAGAGTATTGTGGGCAACGAAAATTTGGCAAGCCAGCCCGCAGCGTAATTCCGGCTGAGAAGATCACGTTCTGTTACGGTGCGAGAAATAAAGATTATCTCGCCGGTGTCGCTGATTTTGAAAAGTTGGGCATTGAGGTTCGCATCAGTACGGATGACGGTTCAGCCGGACATCACGGGCTGGTCACGCATTTGTTGCAAGAGACACTACGCACGACCGACTTGGCCACGGCGCGGGTGGTCTGCTGTGGACCCGAACGGATGATGGAAGCGGTCGCGGAAATTTGCGGCGATGCCGGAGTGGCGTGCGAGGTCTCGCTCGAAACGCCAATGGCCTGCGGGATCGGCATCTGTTTCAGTTGCGTGACCAAAGTTCGCGACGAATCGGGCGAATGGGACTATCGCCGAACCTGCGTCGAAGGACCAGTCTTCGACGCGAGCCGAATCGTGTGGTAGAAGGAAGTGGTCACCGTTTGCCTTGGTACAAACTCTCCCACCACTTCTCTATCGCGTTTCTAAAATCCAGCGGACGACTTCGACGAGTCCGTCTTGATCGTGCCCCGGCGCAATCCGTTGGGCGGCCGCTTTGACTTCCGGCAGCGCGTTGCCCATCGCCACACCCAAACCGGCCGCTTGTATCATCGGGATGTCGTTCACGTCGTCGCCCACGGCACAGATTTCATGATCGGCAATTCCCCACTCATCGGCCAAGTGGCGAATCCCCGACCATTTGCTCACGCCCGACACGCCAATCTCGCACATGAAACCGGAGTATCGCGGGCTACGAAGGACGAGCAACAGAAGATCGTCCGGCAAGCGGCGTTCCAGAACGGCTTGCAACTCGAGCATCTCGGCTTTGGTTCCCATCGCGAACCCGGCGAACGTTCCTTCGGGAGGCATTTCCATAAGACCCGGCGTCACCCGCTCAAAACCGGCGTTCTTCGCGTAAAATTCAGCGAGATCAGCGCGGGACACATTGAGCCTCGGGCAATAGAAATCAAAACCTTCGTCGTAAGTGTCGCCATACAGGACCGCATCGAATCCCGCTTCGCCAACAAGCCGCAACGTTTCAAGCAAGGCCAGCCGGTCGAACTTCGCTTGCCACAAGGTCCGATGATCGAGCGGGTTTTTGATCAGCCCGCCGCCGCCCGTGATGAGCGGAACTTCCAAACCGAGCGGCTCGACCAAGGGCAACGCGCGGGAATAACGTCGGCCGGTCGCAAGGACGATTTCGACGCCAGCGGCCTTGGCGGTTTTAAGGGCGGTGCAAACCTCGGGCGTCAACTCATCGCGGCTGTTGACGAGCGTTCCATCAATATCAATCGCCAACAGTCGAATTGCAGAGTCGATCATGTCTTTAGTCGCCGAAGTCGTGCCGCTAGATTGTTTGCCAAAGTCATCCCGGTAGATTGTAGCCGATGTCGTCGGACCTGTCGTTCATACACAATAATTTCAATCACGTCCCAAGTCGGCAAAGTGCGGTTGCAAAATGAGTGTATCGGCGGCGTGGAGCTTTTTCGTAAGCCGTTACCGTTGGGTATAAACGATAGGTCGTCCGACAGCGGGACCGCAATCTAAGGATTCGGCGCGAATTAACTTCCCGGTTGCGCGATCTTAGGTTAGCAGCGACGCGCAGCGGAGCGAGGCGAAACCGAAATGGCCGCAGGGACGCATCAAATGTGATATCGGGAAGTTATTTCGGGACTA
>JAYUFG010000127.1:0-6533 GCA_043738845.1 Planctomycetaceae bacterium | reverse complement strand
CAGCCCGTTCGTCCGCCGCCCACCCCTCGAAACCGCCGCATAAGCTGAAGTGGACCCCGCCAGAAAACTATTGACACCCACTCAAAACGAAAATGACGGAGCGGAACCCATTCGCCTCATTTACGTTTCGGGATCGTATGCGGCCGGGCAGGAATTTTCAGTGTTTCACACTGGGAAATTACCAACCCGAAACGTATGTGAGGACTATTGGTAAAAAATACGAAAAATCTTCACTTACGATTCGGGTTGGTACATCGAGAAGTCGTCCCAGAGTGAAACACTGAGAACCCCTGGCGGCCGGGCCGCAAGTGTGTCATTTTCGGCCGCGTGGAGTGTAATGATGCTTAGGCCTTTGGCGTTGAACTCTGGAGCATTCATCTACCTCAGCACACTTCTCGGTTGCCGCGCCACGTCCACCGATCCCTGACGATACGGCTGCTTGTCGATGTACAAATGCAATCGTTCTTCGTAGGGCTTGCTGTCACCAGTACCAACCCCTTGGACGGCCATTTTTTCCGTCTGGACCGCGTCGTCGAAGCGTCCCGCCGCCGCATAGGCCGCCGCCAATGTGTCGAGATAACGGAAGTCTTTTTGCCCATCGAGTTCAATCGCCTTCTTGGCCGAATCAATCGCCAAGTTCGGATCGCGGAATTTTTCGTCGGAACAGGTCGCCATCAACCAAGCAGCACTTTGAAACGCCCTGCCATAACGGGGATTCACGCGAATCGCCTGTCGATAGTCACGCGAAGCTTCGGCGAAATTGCCACGATTGAACTGATAGTCGCCCAGGTTCACCCAAGCCGCCGCATTGTCGGGCGACAATTCAACCGCCGTGCCAAAGTCTTTTTGGGCTTCGGCAAAATGACCGAGACGATACTGAGCATGGCCCCGATTGGTATAAGCGGTCCCATCCTTCGGAGCGAGACGAATTGCTTCGTTGTAGTCCTTGATCGCATTTTCAAACTTGCCGAGTTGATATTTGATCTCGGCCCGATTGGCCCACGAATTCGGATAGCTCGCGTGAATCTCAATCGCATGATTGAAATCGGTTAGCGCGTCCTCAAAGCTCCCTTCGTTGGCGTGACTCACGCCCAGGTTGTGCATCGCCCGCCAATTTTTCGGATCGAGTGCGGCCGACGACGAAAAATCAGAGACCGCATCTTCCGGCCGACCGGCCGCCGCGTGCGATTCACCCCGTCGGTTGTACGCCCACGACATGAGCCGCTCGCCGTAGGCCAAATCTTCTTTCTTGACGCCGAGCCTCAACGCCTCTTGCGATTGTTGAATGATGGCCGTGTAGTCGGCCGTCGTGTGGGCCGTTTTCGTTTTCTCGAAGATGAGCCGCAGTTGGCCGATCCCACTGCCGCCACCGATTTCGGGCGCGGTCTGGGCCGGTTCAGCGACTTTGGGTTGTTGTGCGGCCACCGAAAGCGTGAACGACCAGCCGATGCAAAACGCGAAACATCCTGTACGCATAGTTTTTCCCTCCATGGAAAAATAGGTTGCGAGTGAAATGCGAGTGGACTACTTATTCAACTAAAAACCATTGAGCCATTGTCGTCTTTCGCTCCGCGAAAGGACGCAATGTTTGACGTTGCCGTACTAATCCTGTGGCTCGGTCATACTCATCGGATCGAGCGCACTGGTTAATTCCTCTTCTGAAACAACTTTTTGTTCGCGACACAACTCGCGAATGGTCTTGCCCGACTTGAACGCTTCCTTGGCGAGTGCGGCCGCCTTTTCATAACCGATCAGCGGATTCAAACTCGTGACCATCGAGAGACTTTTCTCGACCGAGGCTTCGCAGTTCTCGGCGTTGGCCTGCATGTCGTCAGCGCAAAACTCGACAAACGCTTGGCTGCATTTCGACAACAAGATGATACTTTCGAGCGTCGTTTGCCCCATCACCGGCATCATAATGTTGAGTTGAAACTGTCCCCCCGCCGCACCGCTGACCGAAATGACTTGATCATTCCCCAGCACTCGGGCACAAACCTGCATCATGCTTTCGCACATGACCGGATTGACCTTGCCCGGCATGATCGACGAGCCGGGTTGACGGTCGGGCAACATGACCTCATAAAATCCGCAGCGAGGGCCGCTTCCCAACCAGCGGATATTGTTGGCCACGTTGAACAGCGTTGACGCAATCGTTCGCAACTGTCCGTGACATTCGACCAGTCCATCCCGCTGCGCGTTGGCCTCGAAGTGATTGACCGCTTCAATAAATGGAACGCCCGTTTCTTTCGCCAGGACCGCTGCTACCCGACGTCCAAACTCAGGATGTGTATTGATGCCCGTTCCGACGGCTGTTCCGCCACAGGGAAGTTCCAAGATCGCGTTCGCTGCGAGTTTCGCCCGCGCGATCGACAATTCTAACTGTCGTGCAAAGCCGCCGAACTCCTGACCCAAGCGAATCGGCGTTGCGTCGGCCAAATGCGTGCGACCGATCTTAATAAGCTGGTCCCACTCCTTCGCCTTCGCCGCCAGTGACTTATGAAACCGTTCGAGGGCCGGAATCAAGTCGCGTGTGATCGCCAAACCGACCGCCACATGAATTGCGGTGGGAAACATGTCGTTGGTCGATTGCCCCATGTTGACATGATCGTTCGGATGGATCGGTTTTTTGAGATCGAACCGATTGCCTCCCATCAATTCAATCGCCCGATTGCTGATGACCTCGTTCGCGTTCATGTTGCTCGAAGTGCCCGAGCCAGTTTGAAAGACGTCAATCGGAAACTCGCCGTCAAACTTGCCTTCATAAACTTCGCGAGCGGCGGCGAGCAGGGCGTCCACTTGTTTGTCAATCAGCGGGTTCTTACCGCTGTGCGTCAGTTTTTTCAAATCCCGATTGGCAACACCGGCCGCGTACTTCACCAAGCCGAGCGCGCGGATGAGTCCCGGCGGCAACGGCCAACCCGAAATGGGAAAGTTCTCCACTGCCCGTTGTGTTTGCGCACCGTAATACGCCTGCGCCGGAACGCGGACATCCCCCATCGAATCATGTTCCACACGAAAATCAGTCATAGCAGCCAATCGTTTCCAATATCTTGTATCTTGTTTGATTCTTACTCGATTATCAATTGCTTGCTAACCAATATGTTTGGCGCGCACGCCAGCCCGCATTTTCCCATCGGTCGCAATGATACCGCGATTGGACGGTTCGGGGGAATGGGGAAAACGCCGGGAAATATCGCTCAAAACGGAGCGATTTGTGGAGCCATCGCCCCGCTTGCGCCAAATTCTCACAATTGGGCGACCGCCGCTTGCGACCATTGCCCATCAATCAATCTCCACACGCTTCCGGTCGGGTTGGCATTTTGCAGCACCGTCGGCAAGCGATCCGGTCGCACATTGTCATAACATTGCAATTGGCCAAACCGGCGAATCGCAGCCGGAAATCCGACCGCCGTGAAACCGGCGTGACCGGTCGCCGGGTAAGGCCCGCCGTGATTCATCGCCGCCGAGACCGCGACGCCCGTCGGCATTTTGTCGTTGAGCAATCGCCCCACCCTTGTCCGAAGTCGGGGTGCTAAGTCGGCGTAGACTGCATCGTCCGCAGCATTCGCGCTGGAATAGATCGCGCCGGTTAAATTGCCCTCCAGGTGTTCTATGATCTCAGCGGCCTGCTTGGCATCTTTGGCGATCACCGCCAAGGACGCATTGCCAAAGGCCTCGGTCTGTAACATCTCTGGCTGGGCCAAAAACTTTTCACCGCTCACTTTAAGCAGCGTGTTGGCGTGACTGTAACCTTTTCCGCCCCCCGCTGTTCCGCCAGCCAAAATTTCCGCACCGGCCGATTTGAGCGTGGCGATTCCGGCCTGCAAAGATTTCACCACGGCGGAAGAAAGGAGCGTTCCTACGGGTGCCTGAGTAAAACGCTCGACAACCTTTGCCAAAAGAGAATCTGTTTCCTTTCCAGACAACAAGACGAGCAACCCAGGATTCGTGCAAAACTGCCCCGTCGCCATCAAGCAGCTTCCGCAAAAATCGTTGACGACTTGGTCACCCCGTTCCGCCAGTACGCCCGGCAGAATCACGACCGGATTCACACTGCTCAATTCAAGGTAGATCGGTTTTCCCGCCAAGTCAGCGGCCGCTTTCAACTTGAGGCCCGCTGATCGGCTGCCTGTGTATCCAATCGCTCCCACACGTGGATCAGAGACAAACCTTTCGCCGTCGGCGTGGCTCAGTCGGTAGATCATCTGGATCGTGCCCTTGGGCAAGCCGACTTCATCGGCGGCAACGGCCGCCAACTCGGCAAAAATCCTGGCCGTCGTCGGATGGGACGTGTGGGCTTTCGCAATGACCGGATTTCCCGCCGCAATCGCCGCAGCGAAATCGCCGCCAGCAATTCCTTCATAAGCATACGGAAAATTGTTCGGGCCAAACACGAGAACCGGCCCGACCGGACCGAGACACGAACGGATGTTGAGTTTCGTATCAACCGTCGGCAACGACCATGTATGTTCTCGCGCCGCAGCCGCAGACTGACGAAGTTGATTGGTCGTGCGTGGCAATTCGACCTTCGACAGACGAGGTGCTTTGTCGAGTGCCGTTTCCAAATGGGCCACCTCGACGAGCGAATCGGAATGGGCATCAATCCGGTCCGCATAGAGTTCCAAAAACTTAGCAATGGTTTCCGATGAAACGTCAAGTAACTCTCGCGCCGCTTGCGTTGCACAGGTCAACGCCGCATCGCAGTCGGCCCAACTGCTGATGGGATATTCGTCGGCCAGCGGCTCACATGTCGCCGGATTCTCAGCACGAAACGAACCGGTCGCAACGGCCGGACGCCACTTACCACCGATCAACACCGGATGCACAGGCATCTTGAATCCTCTCAGGCTCGATGAACAGAATTTATGACAACACGATCTTGCCGACAATGCCCGACACGACAAACAAGGCCACCGTAATAACGCAAATCGCTGCAAAAGCATCCATCGTGAGTAAGCTCCTGGAATGAAGGAAGGTATGACGCGACGTTAATCTTCCATGACTTCGGTTTCTTTGGCCCGAGTGAGGTCGCCGACTTTGTTCTCAAATTTTTTGGTCAGTTCTTGAACCTCTTCCTTGGCCGATTTGAGTTCGTCCTCGGTCATTTTTTTATCTTTTTCGGCGACTTCCGCCGCCTTATTCCCGTCCCGACGGACGTTACGGATGGCAACTTTTGCATCTTCGCCCAACTCTTTAATCCGGGCGACCATTTTGCGACGAACTTCGCCCGACAGGGGTGGAATCGAAATCCGGATCACGCGACCGTCGTTTTGCGGATTGAATCCTAAGCCCGCCGCGAGAATCCCCTTCTCGATGTCCTTAATCGTGCCGGGATCAAACGGCCGAATGACAATTTGCGTTGGCTCCGGGGCACCGACACTGGCGACGGTCTTGATTGGAACGGCGGAACCGTAGACATCGACACGAACAGAATCGACCAAACCGGGATTCGCGCGGCCGGTCCGAATTCCGCTCAGATTGTGCTTGAGCACATCGAGGGCTTTAACCATGCGTTCTTCCACATCGAACAGAATATCATCGGCAGACATAAGCGGATTCCTTTTCCTTTCGCGGAGTTTCGCAGCAAGCGGATGAAAGGGCTGTGTAAATGGAAAACCAGTTCGCTAAAAAAACATTTTAATCCGGCGAGACATCTCTCTTGTGGACCACCTACTTGGCCAGTGAGAACCAATCGAAAACTATTGCAAACACAGCACTGGCAGAGCCGGTGGCACACAGGCTCGCTCTTTCCGTGATTACGAAAGTCTTGTTTACGACAACGTCGCCTTGCTACAAATGATCGTCCCCACCTTTTCGCCACTGACGGCTTTCTGGATGTTGCCTTCTTTCTTGTAGTTAAAAACGAGAATCGGCACGTTATGCTCCATGCAATGGGCAATGGCCGTTGTGTCCATCACCCGCAAATTCTTGCTCCGCACATCGTCGTAGGTCAATTCGCGATACAACATCGCGTGCGGGTTTTTTTCGGGGTCGTCACTAAAGACGCCATCCACACGGGTCGCCTTTAACAGAATGTCGGCCTCGAGTTCCATCGCCCGCTGGGCGGCGGCAGTGTCGGTCGTAACGAACGGACTTCCCGTCCCAGCGGCCAGGATCACGATCCGTCCTTTTTCCAAGTGACGACGGGCGCGGCGGCGAATGTACGGTTCGGCAACCCCTTCCATCCGAATGGCCGTCTGCAGGCGAGTTTCGCAACCGAGCGATTCCAAAGCGTCCTGTAGCGCGAGACCGTTGATGATCGTGGCCAACATGCCCATGTAGTGGGCAGTCGCTTCTTGAATGCTCGTGTTGCCCGACTTGAACTGCGTCCCTCGGAGGATGTTGCCGCCGCCGATGACGATGCCGATTTCAACGCCTTGCTGTTTCGCCTGATACGTTTGCTTGGCGATGTGCAGAACCTCGGTCATGCTAATGCCCCGTTCGCCAGCGTGACAAAAGCTCTCGCCGGAGAGTTTCAAAATAACGCGACGATAACGGGGAGCAGTAGACATGATTCGGCTTCTCTCGAATGA
>JAYUFG010000126.1:0-6547 GCA_043738845.1 Planctomycetaceae bacterium | reverse complement strand
AAACTGACCCCCGACACCTTTTCTGCAAATCTTCGGAGTTGTGTATCAACGACAGACTCGCGTAATACCAACGCTGCCCGGCACCCGTCGTAGAAGTTGCAAATGCAATGTCCGTCATCGGTTCCCACCATCCGTCGAAACGCCGCCGCTGGTTTCAATATAGCCTGCGGTCGCTATTTATTTTCATCACGCTGATCGCCGTCGGTCTCGGCCTAATCGTCGCTCCTGTCCTGCGACAGAAGCGGGCGGTTGAAGCCATACTGAATGCACACGGCGAAGTCGAATATGGACGGGACAAAACCGATCAAGGGTTCTTTCATGTCCCCAACTGGCTGCGAGAATTTCTCGGTGACGATTATTTTCGACCCGTCGTTAGGGTTAAACTTACCGGTCGTGATGTCAGTGATAGGGGCTTGGAACTTTTGAGTGGGATGACTTCCTTAGAAGCATTGAGCCTGGAAAACACTCAGGTCAGTGACGCCGGGCTGGCTCACCTAACCGGGCTGACGGCGTTGAAAACGCTCAACCTTTATAACACGTCGGTCGGCGATGCAGGTCTGAAATATCTGCAGGGAATGACCCTCCTGCAAACGCTCGACTTGAACAACACCCAAGTTGGCGATGTGGGCTTGGTCAATCTCAAGAACATGACCGCACTCGAAACACTCCGTCTTAACCATACGCAAACCACCGACGCGGGTTTGGCACACTTGCAAGGATTGAACTCGCTGCACATGATCGATCTCAGCAACACTCAAATTGGCGACGCAGGATTATTGCAAATCCAAGTGCTGCCATCCCTGGAATTTCTTGATATTTACAACACTCAAGTTACCAACATTGGGCTGGGGCACCTTGAATCTATGACCAATTTGAAAACAATTTTCCTGCAAAATACTCGGATTACAAAAAATGGGTTGGAAAGACTGCAAGTCGCTTTGCCGAAGTGCAAGATCAGTCATTGAACATCGTTTGATTTTCAGAACACGTTTTTCGGCCCACAAATTGCCGTTCTAGGCACGATTTTTGATGGCGACCGGTCTTTCCGTTTTCCGTGCCAGCAACGATAATCAACGCAGGACTGAAATCCGTTTTCACCGCGAAGGCGCGAAGACCGCCAAGGAACTCCTTCGCGAGCTTTGCGCCTTGGCGTGAGACTTTTCGGCACAACGCTGAAATCGGTCAACCGTCAAAGATCGCGGGAATCAATAGAATGAACGCCACTCCATCAAAACCCCGCCGCCGTTGGTTTCAGTACAGCCTGCGGTCGCTATTTATTTTCATCACGTTCTTGTGCTTGGTATTGGGTTGGATTGTTGTGCCCGTGCAACGTCAAGTCAATTCAGTACGAACAATTCAAGGGCTTCATGGCGTGGTCGATTATTCCGAGGTACCCTTGGGCGAGTCGTGGTTTCGAAGAGTGTTGCGACGCATATTACCTCGTGACTACTTCGATACCGTTGAGTCCGTCAATCTATCACCGTTAGGCTCAAAAGTGACTGATTCCGAAATAGAATGCCTAAAATCTTTGACGGATTTGTGGGGCCTTGAACTCGGAACCACTCAAGTTACGGACGAGGGATTAAAGTATTTGCAGGGAATGACAAAGCTAGAGCGGCTTAGCCTTTGCTATACCCAAGTATCGGATAATGGCCTTTCGCATTTGAGAGACCTCAAGCAATTGGAACAAATCGATTTGAGATCGACGAAAGTGACGGACGCTGGTATCGTCCATTTGCAAAGCCTGACACAACTGAGAATGCTTGTTTTGCATGATACGCAAGTCACCGAAGCGGGCTTGGAGCAACTCCGGCATGCATTGCCCAAATGCGGAATTGTCCACTCATTTCAATTGAATCAAAAAAACGAATAGCCCAGCAAAATGCTTTTCCAATCTGACGTGCCATCCTTTGTCACAAACCTAGAAGACCAACGCCGCATGTTCACGAATCATCATCTCTCCTTGCGGGCCATTCATCTAATAACAGTTGTGGTCGGTCTATTAGCTTCAAGCGGTAGATTGCCTTTCGCCCGCGCTGACGACACGCTCCCCGACCTCGGAACGCGAAAGGCCGGGGTCGATTGGCCGAAGTTTCTTGGCCCGACCGGCGATGGAAAATCGCCAGAGAAAGGTTTGCTTACGAAGTGGCCGGAGGGTGGACCGAAAATGGTTTGGAAGATGAAGCTGGGGACGAGCTACTGTATGCCCGTCGTCGCCAAGGGCCGCCTCTTCATGTTCGACCGGTTCGGCGATAAAGCCCGACTGACCTGTTCCAACAGTGAGACGAGCAAAGAACTGTGGCGGTTCGAATACGCGAGCGATTACGAAGACCTGTATCAATTCGACAACGGCCCCCGGTGTTGTCCCATCGTCGATGGAAATCGCGTTTATCTCTGCGGCGTCGAGGGGATGTTGCACTGTCTGCGGGCAAGTGACGGCCAGGAAATTTGGAAGGTGGACACGGTCAAGGATTTCGGCGTCGTGCAAAATTTCTTCGGCGTCGGCAGCACGCCAATTATTGAAGGCGACCTGTTGATCGCCCAAATCGGCGGCAGCCCGCCCGACAGTCCGCCCGTTCGCAGTGGTTTGACCAAAGGCAACAACAGCGGGATCGTCGCCTTCGACAAGCTCACCGGCAAGGTGAAGTACAAAATCACCAACGAGTTGGCCAGCTACTCGAGTCCCGTCATGTCCACCATCGGCGACCGCCGGTTTGGCTTTGTCTTTGCCCGCAGTGGTCTCGTCGGGTTCGAGCCAAGCCAAGGCAAGGTCGATTTTGAATTTCCCTGGCGGGCACCAATCCTCGAAAGTGTGAACGCGAGCAATCCGGTCGTCGTCGGCGACGAAGTGTTCATCTCCGAGGCCTATGACATCAAGCACGGAAGCGTTCTGCTCAAGGTCAAGCCGGGCGGAAGCGAGGTCGTCTGGACCGACTCCACCCGACCTCGCGATAAATCCCTGCAAACCCACTGGAACACGCCGATTTATCTCGACGGATTTTTGTACGGCTGCTCCGCCCGACATACGCAAGACGCCGAGTTGCGTTGCATCGAGTGGTCCACGGGCAAGGTCCAATGGTCCGAGCCAAATCTCCGCTGGTCGTCGCTCACGTATGTCGATGGTCATTTCATCTGCTTGAGTGAGGACGGCGTAATCCGGCTGCTGAAGGTCAATCCGAAGAAGTACGACCTTGTGACCGAGCTTTCGCTGAAACACAAACCGGAGGGAGAAGACCCTTTATTTCCGGCGATTCAGCCGCTGTTAAAACGCCCAGCCTGGGCTGCACCGATCTTGTCGCACGGATTGCTGTATGTTCGCGGCAAGGACATGTTGGTTTGTTTGGAAGTTATCCCGGAAGCGAAGTAACTTGTACAAGCGGCGTCCCGCCGCTTATTGGACGCGGCGAAACGCCACGTCTACGAAGGGGAAACGACATTCCCACGTGTTTACTCTGGTCGTATCAATGCCGTCATTTAACCAACGCGAACAACGAATCATCGAGAATCTGGCGAAGGTTCGCGAGCAGATTGCCAATGCGGCCCGAGCCAGCGGTCGAGATGCGAACGCGGTGAAAATGGTCGCGGTGACTAAGTACGTTCCACTCGACGACGTTCGCACAATTATCGCTTCCGGTTGTCGAGACTTGGGGGAAAGCCGGCCACAAGATTTTTGGCAACGGGCCGAACTGTTGAAGGATAAAGTCAACGACATCCGTTGGCACTTCATTGGCCACTTACAACGCAACAAAGTTGAGAGAACGATTCCGCACGTGAGTCTGTTGCACTCGGCCGATAGCGAACGGTTGATCAAAGCGGTGAATCAAACGGCCGAGTTGCAAAATCGTTGTTTGCCCATTTTGCTGGAGATCAACATCTCGGGTGACCTGGCCAAGCACGGTTTTTCACCCGACGAGATTGAACCCCTGTTGCCGAAATTGGCGACATTGCAGAACGTGCAGATTAGCGGCTTGATGGGAATGGCGTCGCTCGATGGCGGGAGCGACAGGGCACGTCGCGATTTCGCCGCCCTGCGCACCTTGCGCGAGCGTTTGCAAATAAAGTGTCCGGCCAACATTTCATTGGCTGAAATTTCGATGGGCATGAGCGGCGATTTTGCCGAAGCAATTGCCGAAGGTGCGACAATCGTGCGCATTGGCTCGTCATTGTTCGACGGGACCGACGCCGGTTCCTGATTCTGCTTTGTTGGTCAGGTACCGAGGTGCGTGTCCGGCAAACTGACCGACAAGACTACTCGAACAGTTGCACTTGTCCGGTGTTCCCATCGACGCGAATTTTTTGACCGGTCCGAATTTGGCGTTGCACATTGGAAATTCCCGCCACGCCAGGCAGGCCAAACTCCCGCGCGACAATTGCCCCGTGCGATAACATTCCGCCGGTTTCCATAACCAGTCCGACCGACCGCAGGAAGAGCGGCACCCAGGCTGGATCGGTCGAGGGACAAACGAGGATAAAACCATCCGCCACGTCGGGCGGAGCAATGGGTTCCGTCAGAACGAGGGCTGGCCCTTCCACAACACCGGCGGAAATCGGCGTGCCTGAAAGTTCCTGCACGCCGTCGAACACGACCGGGCGGCCAATCGCGTCGAGATCGTCACTGAATAACACGTTCGGAACATCAAGGCTGAGTGCTAACTTCCGTCGCTCTTTGCGTTCGCGGATAACTTTGACGAAGTCCTCGCCCGTAATCAGACGGTCGAGTTCATCATAGTGCAGAAAGAAAATCCCTTCGTCGATCTTTGTGCGATTGCCGAGTTCAACGAGGATCCGCCGCAAGACGCCATAGCCTAGGATGAGATAATGCTTGGCCGTTTCTCGCAGTGACAACATCGTACGAAGCTGCTCGAACTCGGTTTCCAGTGTAGTTCTTTGCGATCCAGCCAAGCCAGCTTCAGACAGGATCGCTTGAAAATGCTCCGACGATGAAGCATTCGCCGCAGCCGCGTGGGAATGTTCCTTCTTGCTCAGCGAACCGACTTTCGGCAAGGAATCAGTGTTTTCTGACCAGCGAGGATGAGCCAACTCCATTTCTTTTGCACCGCGATGGCCGTAACCTTTGAGGAATTGCTCAACCGTGAGAGTCCCTTCTGTTAACGATTGCAACGCAGCGGGAAGGTCGGCCTCTGGGGCGGGACGCACGCCGGTCATGAGCGTTCGCATTTCGACCTGTGCCCGTTCGGCACCGAGTTTCGGTGTCAATGCTTGTTCGAGCGTGGCAAGCGACGTACTGACGAACATCGCAGGCCGCAGCGATTCGCGCGCGAAATCGTTCAACACTCGAACTCGCCAGCGTTCCAATCGCGGTAATAAATCGGCCGATGAAATTGTGCCGTAGTTGACCTTTTGCTCGTCCGCAACTTCGCGAGCCAATGCGGGAAAGACCTCGCCCCGCAGACGCTCCGCACACGACTTCGCCAGTTTATTCATCCGCGAACTGGCCCGAGTCACCCGCCATAAGATCAGCGGCAGGCGCAGCCAAAATCGCCCGCTTGTTTTTGTAGGATCAACGACGGGTTGCGGATAAATCGCGGCCGCCGGATTTTCTTTGAGCTTTTCAAACGAATGGCCATAAGGGAAATCGCGGAAGTGCCATTTTGGCTCGCGGCTCAGATTCACATAAGGCCGACCGCACACGAGATCGAAATAACCGATCTCATCCAAAGCCGGATCAGGATCGAAACCGAGATCGCGATACATAAGCCCGTATCCGCCGCGACCCGCCATAAACCGCCGCACAATACTCCACGTCATCGGCATCGGGTCGGGCAGAATCTCGGCCAGGTTGAATTTCGCCCACACGGTTCCCGCTGCTTCGGCGGCCGATTTTAACGTCGCGATTTCTTCCTGACAAACTTGCTCCCGCTCCCGCGCTCCGGCGACCGTGATCGGTCGAGCTTGCAACAACCACATTTTTCCTGCTGCCCAGGCCCATTCAATATCCCGGGCACCACCGTAATACTTTTCGACCTGATTTCCCAGCAAGGCAAGTTGCCGAAGCTGTTCGTCGGTGAGCGACGGCTGGGATTGTTGAGCGACGGACACCGGCTGAATCTGCGTGCCGATTTGCAGGGTGGTTTTCGTGCTGACATGTCGGTCGAGAACCTTGCCCGACGTTCGATCCAGATGAAACCGGTCGGGCGTAACACGGCCGGAAACGACACTCTCGCCCAGGCCCCAGGCACTCTCGACGAGCATCTGCTCGCCGGTTGCGTCGGATGGGTCGAGCGTAAAGAGTACGCCAGCGGCTTCGGCCTCGATCAAGGTTTGCACGACGACGCTCATCGCGACGGCGTCGTCGGAGATTTTCTGTTGGCGACGATACGCCCTCGCACGCTCGGAATCAATTGAACGCCAACAACGAATGACGGCGGCGATCAGTTCACTTTCGCCCTGAATGCCGAGATACGTTTCCTGTTGTCCGGCGAAACTGGCTTCGGAACCATCTTCCGCAACGGCACTGGAACGGACCGCGACGGAACCGCCGCCAAGTTTTCGATAGGCGGCAATAATCTGCTCACGTAGTTCGTCG
>JAYUFG010000125.1:0-17490 GCA_043738845.1 Planctomycetaceae bacterium | reverse complement strand
TAATGTTCCATAACCGGCGAGTATACCAACCTAAACGAAGAACCTAAAGGATTCGCCTGAAGGCGAGGGTTTTAGACCCATCGTGGAGACAATAATCTGAGTGGACTTCCGAACCCTTATTATGACGACATTATACGTGTTAGCCCTTCGCGATCTTTGTTCCTTGTATGTTAAACAACGTACTGTGCTGGACCCCGAAAACTGGGCGCGACGAGTGATCCAATTGCGTCAAATTCGTCTCTGAAAATCAGGTTCGCGTTTGCTTCGGTACTCGACTTGCGATAAACTACGGAAAGAACGTCGGTCGCACTCGTTCTAACGTGAACCTGGGCGAGTCATACGACGTTGTGCGTTAAGATCGAAGGAGGCTGCAATGAACGCCAAAAAGATTTTATTCCCGACCGATTTCTCGACCGCGAGCGATGCGGGCTTGCCCCTGGCCACGACGCTGGCCAAAGAGATGGGAGCCACGCTGATTGTTCTGCATGTCGAAGAGCCAGCGAATGCCTATGGTGGCGGAGAATTTTACTACGGGCTGCCGGAACCAGATCACCCCAATCTGGTCAAGATGTTGCACAACGTCAAACCAGCCGACTCGAAAGTCCCGTGCGAACATCGCATGTTGATGGGCGACCCGGCCACGGAAATCGTGAAAGCGGCCGATGACGAGAGCGTCGCGATGATCGTGTTGGGTACTCACGGCCGTACTGGTTTGACGCGGTTCTTAATGGGGAGCGTCGCCGAGCAAGTTGTTCGCAAGGCAAAATGCCCCGTCGTGACGCTCAAGCAGCCACAATTGCAACCAGCAAAGAGCAAACAGCTTGTCGCCGCGACCGATTGATCGATCCGGTTCACCGTCAACCAAGCCGACGTTTTGGCGTCGATGATCGTCGTTTTGTTTCTGGTTTAGCTTTTTACCCATAAGAAAGTAGCGTGGAATATGAATGACACCGATCGGGTTCGCCCCTTGTTGGGTCATATCCAAGACGAGCATCGTGTGTTGCATCGCACAATGAAGGACATCGCAGCCACATTTAAACGGCAGGACAACTGTCATTCGCTGGCGGAATGCGGCCGGGTCTATGGCGAGCGGCTAACCGATCTGCGGCAGCATTTGTGCAAACACTTTGCCGAAGAAGAATCGGGAGGCTGTTTAGAGGAGGCTGTGTGCGGTGCGCCCCATTTGGCGTCGCAATTCAGCGAAATCGAGCAAGAACATCCACAGTTGTTGCGAGAACTCGACCAGATATTGCGGAAGCTGTCGGCGGTTCCCATCACGGAAGAAGTTTGGTCGCAATGTGCCAGCGAGTTTGAGATTTTTAAGGACCAGATTCTTGCCCATGAGAGGCGGGAAAACCAACTGCTGGAAAAAGGATTTAATGTCCCGTTGGATTTGGAGGGGGATGAATAACATTCCATGGCAGTGCTTAGCCCGGTCGTCAACGACCGGAGCGTTATGCCGAATTTTATGGAGTGGAGCCTGCGGCTAAGCAGCAGCACAACGCAACGACGAGAAATATCATTTTTTATCAACAAGGAACAAACGATGAGAAAACTATTGTGGTCGGTGGCGGTCTTGACAACGATCGGAGCAATTTTGGTCACTTGGTATCGTGCCGAGGCGGCTCCGCCGGAGTTCCCCGGAGACTTGCGGGCCTTTATGCAGTTGAAACTCAAAAGTTCGCAGCAAGTGCTGGAAGGCATTGTGATGGAGGACTTTGATCGCGTAGTCAAACACGGTCAGCAATTGAGTCTCTTAAGTCAGGATACCACATGGCAAGTTCTGCAAACGCCAGAGTATTTGCAGCACAGCATCGAATTTCGCCGAGCGGCCGATGCTTTGACCGAAGCAGCACGCAAGAAAAACGTCGACGGTGCCGCTCTGGCCTATATGGACGTGACGCTCAAATGTGTTAATTGCCACAAATATGTCCGTAGCACTCGCATGGCCGCTAAAGAGGAAACGAAGGGACGTTGAGCCAACACGTCGCTAAGCTGTCCATCGCATCGCTTAGCCCGGTCGTCCACGACCGGAATCACCGCGTGGGCGCGGCGGCTAAGCACATTGCAAAATTCCACCGCGTGGGCGCAGCGGCTAAGCCGGGTGAGCAGTCCACCGCAGTACGGGCGTTCGCGCCGCACGAACTTCGTCGGGGCGGCTGATCGGCGTGGTATGCGGCGCGTCGTGAAGCAACTCCGCCGGTTCATTCAAAATCGTCCGCAAGGTCGCAGCGAAGGCGTCCAGCGTCTCTTTACTTTCCGTTTCGGTTGGTTCGATCATCATCGACTCGCGAACTGTCAGCGGAAAATAAACGGTCGGGGCATGATAGCCATAGTCCAATAGCCGTTTGGCAATGTCCATTGCCGAAATGCCCCGCTCCGCCTTGAGCTTGGCTGCCGTCGCGACAAATTCGTGCAAACAGCGATCTCCCTGCGGAACCGGCAACAAGTCCTTCACTTGGCTCAACAAATAATTCGCATTGAGAACCGCATTCTCGGAAACGGCTTTTAGGCCACGTGGGCCATACGTCCGAATGTATGAGTATGCCCGGATCAACACACCGACTTGCCCAAAGAAACTGCGAACGCGGCCGATGGACTGCGGTCGGTCGAAGTTCAGGCGATATTTTTGTTGGGCCGATTCACCCTCAACTTTTTCGACGACGGGCGACGGCAGAAACGGTTCGAGGTGCTTTGCAACACCAATCGGTCCAGCCCCTGGCCCGCCACCACCGTGTGGCCCGCTGAAAGTCTTGTGCGGGTTAAAGTGCATCATATCCGCGCCAAAATCGCCCGGCCGAGCAATCCCCAGGATCGCGTTCATGTTTGCACCATCAAGATAGATCAGCCCTCCCAACTCGTGAATCATGTCCGCAATCTGTTTGACCTGTGGCTCAAACAGGCCGAGCGTGTTCGGATTCGTGATCATGAACACGGCAACATCACGGCTCAGTTTCGACTTCAAATCGTCGAGATCGACAAATCCCTGAGCGTTGCTCTTCACCGTGACGGCGTCAAAACCGGCCATCGCCGCACTCGCCGGATTGGTTCCGTGTGCTGAGTCAGGTGCCAAAACCTTCGTCCGTTTTTCACCTCGACTGCGGAAGTAGGCCGCCGCCACCATGAGTGCGGTCAACTCTCCGTGCGCTCCCGCCGCTGGTTGCAATGACACGGCGGGCAAACCGGAAATCTCGCCCAGCATCTCCTGCATTTCATACAACAGAGCCAGCAAGCCTTGCAGCGTATTTTCCGGCTGATAGGGATGCAGGTCACTCATACCCGAAAGCGATGCGACCCGTTCATTCCGCTTGGGGTTGTACTTCATCGTACAAGAACCGAGCGGATAGAAATGGGTGTCGATCGACATATTCAACGTCGATAAATTTGTGAAGTGCCGCACGACGTCCAGTTCCGCCAACTCTGGCAACGGAGCAAGCGTCGAGGAGATTGCCTCTCTCGGCAACAGTTTTTCGAGCGGCTGTTCCACGACATCACACGGCGGCAGGCAAAACGCCCGGCGGCCAGGACTCGAAAGTTCAAACAACAGTTTCGTAGGCAGCGTATTGCGCATCGTTCGCAAGTTCTCGTTCGTTCTAGTTTGTATGTTGAAGACAGGTCGCCAGCCCGTCAATTTCGACCTTCGTTCGTTTTTCCGTCACCGCGACGAGAAAGCAATCATCCAACTCGGGGTACCATTTTCCCAACGCGACGCCCGCAAAATAACCCGCCTCACACGCGGCGTTTAACATCTCGGCAACTCGGCCCGACCGGTCTCGAATCACAAACTCTTTGAACGTCGGGCAATTGAACGCTCGTGAAAAACGGGAATCTCGCGTAATCGCCTCCGCCGCATAATGCGACTTTTGCAAACAGGCGTTCGCAATCTCGCGCATTCCCTGCGGGCCAACCAGCGACAGATAAATGGCCGTGCGGAGTGCGAACAACCCCTGGTTCGTGCAAATGTTACTGGTCGCCTTTTCACGGCGAATATGTTGCTCGCGAGTTTGCAGCGTCAGCACCCAACAGCGGCGACCGTTCTTATCGACCGTTTGACCCGCGATCCGGCCGGGCATCCGCCGCACGAACTGCTCGCGACACGCCATGATTCCCAAATACGGTCCGCCGTAACTCATCGGTGTTCCCAATGATTGACCCTCGGCGACGACAATGTCGGCACCATATTCGCCCGGCCGCTTGAGCAACCCAAGGCTGATCGGGTCAACGGTCACAACGAAAAGTGCGCCCGACTCGTGAGCGACCTTTCCCAGTTTCGCGACCTCTTCGAGACAGCCAAAAAAGTTTGGGTGTTGCACCAGAACACAGGCCGTCTCTTGATCCACAGCTTTCGCCAAGTCCTCCGGGGTAATCACACCGTCGGGAGTTCCGACGGTGACAATTTCCGTTTCCAGATTGTCAAAATAGGTTTGCAAAATCTGGCGATACTCCGGATGAACGCTCGCCGCCACGACCACACGCTTGTGACGCCGCGTTTGGCTGATGCACATGAGGACCGCTTCCGTCGCCGCACTGCCGCCGTCGTACAGACTCGCGTTCGAGACGTCCATGCCCGTCAACTCGGCAATCAGCGTTTGATACTCGAACGCAACTTGCAGATTTCCTTGGCTCGCTTCGGCCTGATACGGCGTGTACGAAGTGAGAAACTCGCCACGGGAGGCAATCGCATCGACGACCGCCGGGATAAAATGATCGTAACTTCCGCCACCTAAAAAGCAAACGTTTTGACCGGAGTGAACATTCTGGTTCGCCAGTTTTTGCAAATGAGATGTGAGTTCGATCTCCGTCAGGGCAGGCGGAATGTTCAAATCGCGGCGCAACCGCAACCCCTCCGGAATTTGCGCGAACAGTTCAGACACATTTTCAACGCCGATGGCCTTCAGCATTTCCCGCTGATCGTCCGGCGTATTGAGCAAGTACGACATGTTTTCTAATGGCCTTCTTCGGCACACTGTTTTTGGTAAGCGGAGAAATCGGAGAGTTGATCGAGGCCCGCGTCGGAGGCGAGCTTGACCTTGATCACCCAGCCTGCACCGTAAGGGTCTTTGTTGAGCGTTTCGAGTGAGTTCGGCAGGTCGGCATTCGCACCCACGACCTCGCCCTCGACCGGACTGTAAAGGTCACTGACCGCCTTGACTGATTCGATCTCGCCGAACGATTCGCCCTGTTTGAGCTTGCGGCCGACGGCCGGAAGCTGCATGAACACGAGGTCCGTCAGGGCTTCGACGGCGAAGGCTGAAATTCCAACGGTGGCGATTTTCGCGCCCGCCGCATCGGGTTCGACGTGTACCCATTCGTGCGTCTTGGCGAAGCGGAGTTTTTCCGGTTGCACGTTTGGCTCCTTGAAAAAATGACCAGTTAAGTGAAAATGGTGACGATAATGAACAATGAACTTGGTAAATTTCGTAAGAGTTTAACAATCGGAAGTGATTCGTCGTATCTGTCATTTTGCGGCAGAGCGGATTTTTCTGTTGCTTTCGTTCACTTAGCGAGCTTTGCGCCTTTGTGTGATATTTTTTCCACCGAGCAAAGCGATCAAGTCTCACGCAAAGGCGCAAAGGCTTGGTTCATTTCAAGGGTTTGATTTTGACTTGCAAAGCCGTGAAAATACCTACAAACTTGTTTTCAAACCCCGTTGGGAAAAATAATGTCACTTCAAACCGGTAAAACCGTTAAAAAATATGCATTATTGAGACCGGCGATAAAACGGCAGCGGCACAACATTCGCCGCGACCGCTTGACCTCGAATATCAACCGCTAAGGCAGCCGCCGAATTAACGACGTCCCCATTCACGTAAGCCATTGCAATCGGTCGATCCAGCGTCGGCGAATACGTGCCGCTGGTCACGACGCCAACATTCTGCCCATCACTTAGCACCGCGTAACCTTCTCGCGGAACTCGCTTACCCTCAAGTTGCAATCCAACCCGTCGTTGCACCGGCGGATTTTGCTTTTGCCCCACCAAAACATCGCGACCGGGAAACGTGCGGCCCTCTAAATTCACCGCGAAATTCAAACCGGCCTGAATTGGCGAAATGCTTTCATTCAGTTCATGGCCATACAAGGGCATCGCCGCTTCGAGTCGCAAGGTATCGCGACAACCCAATCCCGCCGCCATCACACCTCGATCCTTACCCGCCGCAAGCGTTTTCTCCCACACCTCGGCCGCAATGTTCGACGGCAGCAACAGTTCGCAACCATCTTCGCCGGTGTAGCCCGTGCGACTCGCAATGATCGTCGTTCCGCCGAACTTCGTTGTAACGATTGTTTCGACCGCCGAATAGTATTTCAGCGAGTCCAATTTCGCGGCCACCAGCGGCTGTACGATTTGCAAAGCCAGCGGACCTTGAACGGCGATCATGGCAGAAACTTTCGTCACGTCATAATGCTGAAAGTCGCGTGAGGTGGGAAGTCGACTGTCGATCCAGGCCAATATCTTTTCGCGATTGCTCGCGTTCACGACCAGGACGTGATAATCCTCACCACTTTGGTCGGCAATTCGATAGACGAGGACATCGTCGAGAATACCACCGGTTTCATTCGTGACCAAGCCATAGCGAACTTGCCCCGGCTTCATGTCAAGAACGCGGCGAGTGAGGAGCGAGTCTAAAAACGCCGCCGCTCCCGGCCCATCAAACCGAATTCGCCCCATGTGCGAAACATCGAACAGTCCGCCCGCCCGCCGCGTCGCCTGATGCTCGGCCACAATCGACGAGTATTGCACGGGCATCGACCAGCCAGCGAAATCGACCATCCGCCCGCCGTGGGCCACATGCCAAGAGTGCAACGGAGTTGATGCGAGTTCTGCGGACACGTGAGAGATACGCCAATTGAGGTGCCTATGGTAAAGCACCATTCTATCGCTCATCGTTCCATCCGCCAGGGGCGATTTTTCGGGCATTTCCCCCGATATGGCTTTACAACGGCCTGGACCTGTTGAGGGTCTCGCTCAAGAGCGAGTCAACGAGAATTTGTTGCCGGAGATTAGTCCCACCTTATTCTTACAATGGATCGAAGAGTTGCCGCTTTGTCGCGACCATGTTCTAATGAGCATGTTGTTTCGGACCAGCACCTCATAACGGAAACCGACCACATGCGCACCGTAATTTTGTTACTCGGGACGTTTTCGTTTTGCCTCACGGTTCACGCGGAAGAACCAGCGGCCGACGCGCCCCATCAGATATTCAAGCCGGACGCCTTTAAAACCCTCGTCAATCCGCAATGTTCGCATTGTCGCGACGAAGCGAAACGCCGGGCGGACGAACTCCGCGATGACGACCGCACGCTCTGCTGGACGCGCGGTTACTCCGACGGCGGCGGTATTCCGATCCGCTTTTTTCTCAATCCTTATCGGGTCATCAGTGACAGTTACGGCGTGTTCGTTTACGATCCTGACGCCGGTTTCGCCCGCGGTTTTGCGCCTTCGTACGATTTCACCTTTCACGGTTGGAGAAACGGCGTGATGGTGATGAAAGAAAAAGACGGGACGCTCTATTCTTGTTTGACGGGTGTAGCCTTCGACGGTCCCAAGAAAGGGACGAAGCTGAAAGCGACGCCGACGCTCGTGAGCGATTGGGGGTTTTGGTTGCAGAATTATCCGCAGGCGGTCGCCTATCACATGTTCGACAAGTATCAGCCGGTCGAGCTTCCGACGACGGCCAACGACGACGCGAAGCAAAGCCGCCTTACACCCGACGGACGCCTCCCCAGTGCAACGCCCGTCCTCGGCGTGAGCGAAGGTGAACATGCACGAGCCTATTCTCTGTCCGCTTTGGAGAAGGTCGGTTTAATCCAAGAAACCGTCGGCGATCAAACCTGGGTCGTCATGTACTACGGCCCGACGAAAACGGCGGCAGCGTATCGCTCACTGGCCGCTCCGGTCGTGAAGGATAAACAACCCGCCTCGACTCCGCGAGCCGTTACATTGCTGCTTGATCCTGACAAAAAAATTCCCACCGCTCCGTTTGTGGACAAGGAAACTGGCTCGCACTGGGACATCACCGGCCGCGCAGTGGATGGCGAGTTAAAGGGGCAAATTCTTCCGTGGCTCGACGGCGTGCAATGCCAATGGTTCGCTTGGTCGGCCGAGTATCCGGCGACGACGATTCAAGGGAAGCCGTAGCGTTTGCGAGCGCAAGAAAAGAATCCATCGTCGCGTCCTTAACAGCCACGCCAAATGCAAAACGGAGGACGCACTCAATTCTCGATAAAATCCTACCGCAAATACTTATCACACCCGCGATCACAAACACCTCGACGACCTGTTACGCCGTGTTGACCTGTTACGCCGTGTTGACCTGTCGAGACATTTGCACAGCGACCGATTTCTGGCCATTTTGCCGGGGGTTGATTTCCTCGTCGCGTCGGGCGGCAAAAAAGGTCTCAAGGATCCCTTCGCCAACGCCGTTCAATTTTGATTGAAAACGGTCGATGAATTCGTGCAGACCTTCCGCAATGATTTCGTCCATATGTGTGTAGTCCAGTTCCGCCCGCAACCGGCCCAGTCGCTGCTCGGCCGAGTTGCGAAACGAACCTTGTGTTCCGCCGGTGATCGCCAACAGAGAATCCTCGGCGGCGAGCAAGCAAAAGTGAATCGCCCGGGGAAAGTCGCGATCCAGAATCAAAAACTCAGCAACCTGTGCGGGCGTAATTCGGCCATGCTGTTTGCGATACATTTCCAGGGCACTTGCCGATTTCAACAGGGCGGCCCATTGAATCGTGTCGAGCGGTGTGCCGACTTCCGCTGTCGTCGGCAGGAGCCAATAGTATTTCACGTCGAGAATTCGCGACGTCTTGTCGGCCCGCTCGATGAACCGACCGAGCCGGCGAAAGTGCCAAGCCTCTCCGTGTGACATGGTCGATTCCGTCACGCCTTCCAGAACATAGCCCGCCGATTTGATCTGACTGAAGAATTCAAACGGCGAGGCTAACACTCGCTCCGGAGTAGCTGAATGCACCATCAAGAAAAACTTGTTCAACTCTTCCCACATTTGTGAACTGATCATTTCCCGAACGGTGCGGGCGTTTTCTCGCGCGGTTCGCAAGCACGACAAAACGCTGTTGGGGTTTTCCTCATCAAACGTGAGGAAGTGCAGGACGTTTTCCTGATTGGCTTGGCCGAATCGCTTGTAAAACGGCTCTTGATCGCCGGTCGTGAAGATCAAAGGATCCCACTGCCGCTCGAAGTCGGGTCCAATGTCCAGCGCAAGATGCAAGTTCACGTCGATATAGCGAGCGACATTTTCAGCCCGCTCGATGTATCGACTCATCCAATAGATCGAATCCGCCACTCGACTCAGCATGGGAGACTACACCGCTGGGGTGTCTCCCTTGGGGTGCGAACCATTGGTTCCGTTTTTCAACACCCAGGTATCCTTGCTGCCGCCCCCTTGCGAAGAATTGACGATCAGCGAATCCTTCACGAGTGCCACGCGAGTTAGTCCACCCGGCAGAATATAAATGTCTTCCCCATACAATATGTAAGGTCGCAAATCGACATGCCGCCCTTCGAGCCGTTCTCCGACGAGTGTTGGCACGCGCGACAGCGACAACATGGGCTGCGCGACATAGTTGCGAGGATTGGCCTTAATCAGTTCGCGGTAGTTGTCCAATTCTTCTCGTGTGGCACGGGGACCAAGCAAAATTCCATAACCACCCGACTCATTGGCTGGTTTAATCACGAACTCATGCAGACGGTCCAGGACGTGTGCCCTTTGTTCATCGTCGGCGCATAAATAGGTTGGCACGTTGGGCAGAATGATATCTTCGTTCAAATAATACTTAATGATTGCGGGAACATAAGCGTAAACCGCCTTGTCGTCGGCAACACCGGTACCCGGTGCATTGGCCATCGCGACGCGACCAGCTCGATAGACATCCATCAAGCCGGGCACACCCAAACAAGAATCGGGTCGAAAGGCGAGTGGGTCCAAAAACTCGTCATTCACGCGGCGATAAATCACATCCACCCGCTGCAAGCCGCGTGTGGTGCGCATGTGGACGTATCCGTCGGCCACGACGAGATCGGAACCTTGCACGAGTTCCACGCCCATCTGCTGTGCCAAGAAACAGTGCTCAAAATAAGCAGAGTTATAACTGCCCGGCGTCAGCACCACGACGGTCGGTTCAAGAGCCGTGGTGGGCGCGATGTACTGTAACATCTTGAGCAATTGCTCGGGATAGTCTTCGACAGGCGAAATCGAAAGTCCATCGAACAATTGCGGAAACGTCCGCTTCATCACTTCGCGATTTTCGAGGACATAAGAAACGCCCGACGGACAACGCAGATTATCCTCCAGCACATACATCTGCCCATTTTGATCGCGGACTAAATCGGTGCCCGTGACATGACACCACACGCCACCCGGCGGATGTAGACCCTGGCACTGCGGCAAGTACGATTTGCTCGAGGTGACCATGTAGTCGGGAAAGACGCCGTCCCGCACGATCTGTTGATCGTGATAAATGTCGTTGATGAACAGGTTCAAGGCTTTAATTCGCTGCCTTAATCCGGCGTCGATAAACTTCCACTCTTGGTCGCCGATAATTCGCGGCACCAAGTCGAAGGGCCAAACCTTTTCGGTCCCCGCCTCGTGGCCATAGACGTTGAACGTGATACCCATGTTCAGGAGTGCCAAGTCCGCCGCCTTTTGGCGACGCTGCAATTCTCCATCCGACAAGGTATTCAAACGGTTCGCAAGCAATTGGGCGGACGGCCGAGGGGCACCATCCGCTGAGAACATCTCGTCGAAGAACCCACCGGTGTCATATTCGGCAACGCGGAGACTTCCAGACTTCGGTTCCAAAAAGCTTGTCGCCATAAGTCGCTCCGTGAAAAGTGGAAGGATTCGTCGGACAGTGCCGGAGATGACCTGTCCATTGTAGGAGCCAGTCTCAGGCCACGCCACATCGAAAATCACAGGTGTTTCATGGTGATTTCGGCCGGGAATCTCATTTTGCCCAATAACCAAGCACGTCTTGCACGACAATCGAGCAAGACTGTATCTGGTTCGGCCAATTCGCCGTAATTTTCCAACTGCATCCTGGCGATAGACACACTTTTGCAATTCACGTGCCAAAACGCGAAGAACGAAGAACGTCGCAGAGCCAAGTCGTAGTGCCCAGTATCTTGTTTTTCGCTGATGGTTCCGGCCAGCCAGTGATAAACACAACCATTCCCATCCGAGTCACCTCTCGGTTGTCGAAAGAGCCGGATTAACAACAGCCTCATAGCGAAGCAGGCACAATGTCCATCATAAAACCACCCATTCTTCTCATTACTACCCATCGGTCTTGATTTCAAGCCGTCTCACAAAATACAACTCGCCGCAGCGTCGAACTTCCGCACTTCAAAATTGGGCTTTTCCACCAACTATGTATCTTTGTCAGGGAAATGTGCCAATTGTATGTTAATTGGCCCAAGAATTCATTGACCCGCTTGTGCAACTTTGCGTAGACTGAACTACATCTACGAATACTACCTGGATGCCAGCAGTGCTGTCGTTCTCACACAAACTACCATAACACTTTAGCCTAAATTCGCTCCCCGTAACAAATTCCAAGAGACTTTTGACCCGTTCGTGGGTTAAATTTCCTTGAGTTGGTCTGTATAGACTTCGCTTTTATTTGCATTTAATCTGCCATTCGATCATTGCGGTTTTTATTTTCTAGGAGCTTGTCTCATGCCCCGCGACCCCCTTTCGATTCGTTCCGCCCTGCGGAATCTTCGTAGCACTTTTTCCTTGCGCGCTTCCCGCGCACTGCACAAAACGTCCGTCGCCCTCATGCTCGTCGCCATGGTTGGGCAACTCCTCGCACCGAGTGCCCAGGCCACGCCCTACTGGTGGGATACAAATGGCGCGACTGCGAATGCGGGCAACACCGCCGGTACTTGGGGAACCAGCGCGTTTTGGGCGAATACCGACGGTACTGGAACTCCCGCGTTCATTACGGCGACTACCAACGCCGACGATCTGACATTCTCGGCGGGTACCAATACTTTGGCCATTGGCGTCACGGTCCTCACGACGCAAGCGGCGCATAGCATAACCCTGGACGACGCGATCGTCACAACGATCGGCGGTGGTACGGCCATTAATCTTGGCAATGCCACGGCTGGCTCCGGGATTTTTGTCACGGCGGCCGGTGCGAATGTATTCAACACGCCCATTATCCTCAATAGTGCCGCGACGGCCATTAACTTTTCTAATACCAGTACCGCCACTCAGACCTTCAGCAGCACCTCAACCATTACCGGTGCCGCCACCACGGGGACTCAAACCCTCACCGTCAGTAATTCCAGCACCGGCGGATACACTCTAAATGGAATCATCGGAAACGGTGCGGGCGGCGGCCTCGTCGCGATCAACGTCAATAGCTCCGGGTCGGGCGTCACCACGCTATCGGGTGTCAACACGTTTACCGGCGGCGTGACGGTTACAGCGGGCACGCTCGCCGCGAATACCAGTGCCTCGGCACTCGGTGCGGGCACATTGACTCTCGCCGGTGGAACGCTCGACTTCAACAACTCCGCCTTGCTCGCGTTCAGCCGCAACACGACGGTCAGTGCCAACTCCACAATCATTTCGGAAAAGAACGCGGCGGGTGTTGGCGTCGCTTACACACTCGGCACATTGTCGATTGGAGCGCAAACGCTCACCGTCAGCGGCGGTAATGTTACCAGCGGAACGGCGGGCGTAACCTTCGGGGCCGTCACTCAAGCTGGTAATTCGACCTTCAATGTTAATAATCCCGTCGGTGGCGGCGCAACGCTGCTCACTCTCGGTGCGATCAGCGGAACTGCCACGAATTTGACCTTCACCGGTACCGGTAACACGACGGCCGGTGGCGTCATCGCCACCACGGCTGGCAACGTCCTGGTTAGCGGCACGGGCACCAGCACCGTGACATTTGGTAGTGCCGCGAACACTTATACCGGCACCACCACCGTCTCGTCGGGCACTCTGAGTGTAAGCAACGTCGTTGTCGCGGCCGCGGCCAGCGGTCTCGGTAATGCCACCTCGGCGGTCGTTCTGGGAGATGCCACCAACAAAGGGACACTGAGCTACACGGGTGCTGCGGTGACGATGACCCGTACCTTTACGATCAATGCAGGCGGTGGTGAAATTGACTCGACCGCCAACCTTTTGACGCTTTTGCCGGCCAGCGGTACCGTGATCGCCGCCAGTGGTCCGGTCACTTTTGGCGGAGCAAATAGTGTCACTATCGGCAGCACAACCTACGCCTCCACGCTGATCACGGGAGCCACGGCTATCAATAAGACAGGAGCCGGAACCGCCACCCTCTCGGCCGCCCTCAACGTCGCCCAGATCACGAATGCGGCCACGCCGATCAACATTACGGCGGGCACCCTGCTTGTTGTTGAGACCACGGCTGGTGCCTCGTCCGGTATTTTGGGAACCGGGACGATCACGATCACGCCGGGTGCCACGTTTACCACCAACTCCGGCGGCGGTGCCAGCATTTTGACCCTCACCAATCCCATCACGATCGCGGCGAGTGCCGGGACAGCAACGATCAACGGCAATACGGGGGCAGTCGTCGATAACCAAGCCGTGAACTTCGCAGCCGGTTCAACGAGTGCGACGATCCTCAAGATCGGCAACACGAACACGACCACCGCCAACGACACGCTCGGCGGAGCCATTACCGGTACGGGTACGATCCAACTCAGTTCCACTGGTGCATCCGGTTCGCCGATCACTCTCTCTGGCGCACAAAACCAGACCGGCTCGATTTCAAACGTTGGTGCCACTGCCAGCAACACTTCGGTAAGTCTCATTTCGGGTACCATCGGAGCTGGTGTCAATGGAATTAGCCAGGCCGGTACCAATCCGTTCACGGTCTCGGCCGCGATCCCTTTGAGCGCGACGCTCAACACGTTTGCCTCGACGAGTTCGGGTACCTTCACTTTTAGTGGTGGGTTCGGCACGGCGATTGCGCAACCGTTGGTCTTCAACGCAAATAGCACCGGCGGAATCACGGTCAGTACTGTCTCCGTCAACAACGCGGGCACGATTACGAACTCCGGCACGGGCAACGGTGCGACGACCATCAGTATCGGCATCGGGGCCAGCGTTACCAATGTTATCGAAAACTCGGCGACCTCTCCGCTCGTTCTGACCGGGACGAATTCCGCTTATGTCAACACCTACACGGCGACCAACGGCGTGTTGGAATTTGGCAACACGGCCGCGATGACCGGGTTCACCGGGACTCCGAATGCGAACGTAAAAATCGCGGTCGCCAGCGGCGGAACCCTGGGCCTCGCCTACGGGAGTGCGGGCCAGTTTGCGGTCGCCGATGTAACGAGCCTCGTCAACAATGCGGGTGGCACTTACTCGAACGTAACATTTGCCGCGACGGGTACGTCCATCGGCCTTGATACCACGACCGCCAACGCGAGCTTTACCTCGGTCCTGGCCAATGCCGCCGGTACGACCTCGTTCGGCTTGGTCAAGCTGGGCACGAATACGCTCACTCTCGGAACGGCCAACACGTATACCGGTGCAACCTGGGTTCAAAACGGTACTTTGTCGGCCGGAGTTCTCAACAGTGTGACCGCGCCCGCCCCTGTCGGCGCGAGCAGTCTGGGAGTGCCAAGCTCGGCCGCGAACGGCACGGTCTCGCTCGGTTCTTTCACCACCACGGGTGTCTTGTCGTACACGGGAAATGGCGAAACGACGGATCGCGTCATCAACCTCGCTGGCACTACCGGCGGCGGCACGCTGGATCAGGCCGGGGCGGGCCTCGTGAAGTTCACAAGTCCTTTGACGATTGCCGCAGGCACGAAGACATTAGCACTCTCTGGCTCGACGGCCGGAACGGGTGAAATCAGCGGCGCGATCGCTGGCTCGTTCTCCAATACGGGTACCGCATCCGTGACCCCTTTTACCATCAACAAGACCGGCACCAGCAGTTGGTTGTTGTCAGGCACCGGCAACACTGCCGCCGCGATCATCGTCAGTGGCGGCACCCTCAACACGGGCACCCTCGGAATTACGCTCGGCAATGCGGGCGCGGCCACGATTCAGGGCAACGGGGCGTCAGGTACGACCGGGAACATCAACGGAAAACTTATCCTCGTGGGCGTGGGTGCCTCGTATAATGGTGCGGACATCGGGTCGACCACGGCGGGCTATACGCTCAATCTAAACGCAGTCATTACCGGCGGAACCACCAACAACATCGACTACTATAACAGCAACGCCTCCGGTGCCATCACGGTTATTACCGGTGCGAATACATATTCTGGCCAGACGGCGATTCAAGGCACAGGACACATCGTCCAGGTCTCGACGATCAATAATGTCGCCGGGACTACCTTCCCGGGTGGCTCCAACCTGGGCATCCCCAGCGGCACCTCGGCGAAAGGCAACTCCAACGCGACCATCTACCTGAATGCCGGTACGCTGAAGTACACGGGGACGGGCGAAACGACCGACCGCCCCTTGGATCTCGGCGCAACGACAACGGCAACGACCCTGGAACAGGCGGGCGCGGGCTTGCTCAAATTCACCGGCGTTAATACGGCGACCGGTGGTGGTGTCAAAGTCTGGACCCTGCAAGGTTCCACAGCGGGTACCGGCGAAATTGCGGGCGTCATCCCCGATAACACTGCGGCGTTTACGACTGGCGTCACCAAGGCCGGGACGGGTATCTGGACCTTGTCCGGCGTCAACACGTACACCGGACCGACCACGGTCAGTGCTGGTAACCTGGTTCTTTCGCAGGGTGGCGGTGGAACGGGCGTTCTCAACAACACGGCGATCACAATCGCCAGCGGTGCCACCTTGTCACCTCTCGCCGGAACTTCGGGTTATTTTGCCGGTAACACGGCCACTGCCGCGAAAGGTGCGTCCGTTACCTTGAGTGCGGGCGGTGCCCTGAACTTGGCCGACGGAACGGTCAATCCTTTTGTGCTCATTCAAAACAGCACTTTCGCCGGAAATGCGGCGACGTTCAATGGCGGAGCAATAAACTTTGACATCGGTGCCACGACCGCCGACCAGATCGACGTCCGCTTGAATGCCGTGGCAGGTACCGGTCAAGCAACCTCGAGTGGCTTGAATGGCATCTCGATCAGCCCCGCGACCGGAACTGGCAGTCTCACCGCTGGGAACTATACGTTGATCAACGCGACAGCTGCTGGCAGCACCTTGAGTAACGCCAACTTCTATCTCGCATCGCCGAACTTGGTTGTCGGTGGAACGCTGTACAACCTGTCGCTCAGTGGCACCACTGGAACCGAAGTCCTGACGGTCGCCACCGGGGGTGCCTCGGCCGCACCGAACAGTGCATTTTGGAGCGGTGCACGCATTGATGGAAGCTGGAATACGTTGACCGGTGCTTCGCTTACCAACTTTGTGTCCAACGCCGCCGGTACGGGCGACACGTTTGCCAAGCCCGGCTCGAATACGAATCTCACCATGACGGCCAACACTGCCACCAATCTTAGCACCACGCTCGACGCCAATTTCACGATCAACAACCTGACATTCTCTGGAACGGGTACCAGCAACACCGCTGGCACGACGATTGCCACGGGCGCCGGTACGAACACCTTGACGATCAATGCGACCGCCCTGAACGGCATCGCGGCGGGGAACGGGATCACCGTCAACGCTGGCTCGGGTGCCAACACGATCTCGGCGGGCGTCGGCCTGGGGGAACCAAACCTGGACCAACAACAGCACGAATCTGCTCACCGTCAGCGGCGGAATTAGCGGCGTCGGGGCGAGTGCCTTGACCATCGTTGGGCCGGGCACGGTCGCCCTGGGTACTTCAAATTCTTTCAGCGGTGCCTTGACCATCGGCTCGGGCGCGACGGCCGGAACAGCGAGCATCGGTGGTGCGGCCGCTCTGGGGGCGAGTGGTACCGTCAACCTCGGTGCGACCACCGCCTCGGGCACACTGGTCTACACAGGCGGGGGCGACATCACGTCCACGATCGTCAATCTCAGTGGTACGACCGGCGGAGCAATCATCGACCAATCGGGTGCCGGACTACTGAAGTTCACGGCTGCAAACACGGCCACGGGCGCGGGTGCCAAGACCTTGACTTTGCAAGGCTCGACCGGTGGAACCGGCGAAATCGGCGGTGCCATTGTGGACAACAGCCTCGGTGTAAATACCACGGCGGTTAATAAGACGGGTTCGGGTGCCTGGACACTGTCGGGTACCAGCACGTATACGGGAAACACGACCGTCGCGCAGGGCGTACTCAATATCACCGGTTCGCTGACCGGCAATGGAACCGCAACAACGGGTTCGCAGTTGCTGGTCGGGACCACTGCCGCTCAGAACGCGGTGGTCAACCTCACCATCGGCACCGTCAATACCTACTACACATTTTCGCTCGGCACGAACGCCACGGCCGCTGGCGTCATTAATCAAACGGGTGGCACGTTCACCGATACCACGACAAACACCGCAAATACCGTCAACTTTGTGGGT
>JAYUFG010000124.1:0-6580 GCA_043738845.1 Planctomycetaceae bacterium | reverse complement strand
GATAAGCAATCACGCGGAGTTCATCCACGGCCGAACCTTGGTACCACCAATTAATCCCAGCCCCGTTGAACGTGAACGCCCGGCGATGCGTTTCGACCGACGCCGCAGACGCAAGTCCGCCACCCAGTGAATGGCCGGTAAAGATCAACTTTTCACCGTAGATGGCCGAGTACTGCTTCGCAATCTGGATTGCCTTCTCGTATTGTGCCGTCGAAATTTGCAGACCATTGAGGACGTCGGTTATGCCATCCCAAGCGTCGTCTGTGCCAGCGAATGCGAGTACATATTTGCTACGATCCTTGTTGGCAAACAGCACGGCGCGAAAGCCAATATTGTCATCGACTTCCGGCGGAAAGGGCGTCCAACCAGGAACCCCTCTTGGGTTTTCTTTCGTGTAGCACGCTTTCGACAATCTCGCCAACTCGAGTGCCTCTTTGGCCGTGTTGAGTCGCGCTGCGAGTTTTTGTTTTAAGTCAACTCCCTTTTTGGCCACCACATACTCTCGTGCCCGTAACAACGTCACCATGTTGCCGCCGTGGGCGTTGTCGAAGTCGGCCAGTGCCTGAACCGCCCGATTTAGTTCGCCGCGCCAAAACCGAGTTGCCCAATTATCGCCTTTGATCCAATAATCGCAATAGAGTTTACTGCGATTCTCGATAAAATGAAGAATCTTGGCCCGGCTGTTCTTGAGCCGCACATATTCCTTATCAATATCTTCGAGTTTGGGAAACGAGGTACCGTTTTGGGTACTCGACGGAAGTAGGGCTTGCACCTGATTGCGGAACGCATAGTACTCAGCGGGTGAGTCAAACTTGAGCGGCGGAAGTAGCCCAGGATTTTGGTGTCGGGCGGCCCTTTCGAGGATCGCCATTTGCAAGGCATTTCGTTCGTCCGGTGTGGCAAACAGATCAAGCGGGTCGTCACCGTTCGGTCGCGTGACCACGGCGAACCAATTCTCAACGGCCGTGGCCCGTGAATGCGACGGGTCGAGCTTGGCGTGCATGGAAGGTCCATTATCGAGCTCCAAACGATAGATGTCTTTGCCCACGTGCGTTTCCGCCGGAATGTCAATCGCGACGCTCGCAATCGCTGACGAACGACTGAACGTAATTTTTCCGTTGGCCACATTGATCGCACCGGTCGGCGATTTCGCCACCGACGTTATTTCCGTCGTGGTAATCCTTCGGGTGTCCTCGTTGAATGAATCGCGGAACAAGCGAAACGGCACCACGATGCTCGCCTGTGAGTCGAGCGAGTAGGCGGCGTTGACCACAAACTGAATCTGTTTTAGGTCTTGATGTTGGTCAAAGACCCGAATTACATTGGCGTTCACGGAGACCGTATTGACTTGCACAATATCCAGGGTAATCGTGCCGACATTGCTTTGTGCGGTAAGAACGTCACCATCAACGTCGAGGTAGGATTTCGTATAGCGGTAGGTAAAGACCACCGGCGACAGAACGCCCGTTACTCCGGGCGTAAAATCAAAGTCACCATTCGACCGCATGGTAATCGTGCCGTCGAGTGGTTGGGTAACAACGACCGCGTTATCCCACGAACCATCTCCAAAAACCGGTTGTTCGATCGACGTAAAGACATTGCCGAAATTTACCAGGGTGGGACTATTGGCATCCGTTTCCACAGTAATCTTTCCATCGCGGGCGACGGGAGCGTAAAACGGGTCTTGAGTTCCATACGTATCGCTCGGCAATTGACGCCCATTGGAGACGAAATAGGTGTGTTCGTCCGAAATTTCCAGCGCGCCGGTCGTCGTCGTAGCCCGCAACCGGATCGGCGTCGTGACGTTGCTGAGACCGACTACATTGTCGAGCGTAATCTCGACTTGGTTGCCGCCAATAATGTTGGTGATATGCGCTCCGAACGGCGGATTCACAAGAGCAAACGAGAGCGGGTCCGTGTATGAAACCAGCGTTTTTACAACAAACTTAATCGAAGTGTAACCGTCGGCAACCATCGCATAAGTATTCACCAAAACGACGTCGTCCTTGATTTGGTTTGCGGGCATGTCGGAAAAGCTACTCGGCGATATGGAAACGATGGTTTTCGCGAGCCTCGGCGTGTGCAGACTTGTCGTGTCCATCAACACAACCTTAAACGTGCGTTCGTCGTGCAACGGGGTTGCGCCGTCGTCCGTCACGCGGACACGTAAATTTTGAATTCCATCAGTCAAGAATGATTCATCGAGCGTAAACGTGATCGTCGCGCTGCGACCATCCTCTTGCGGCAGAACCATCGCCCCGTCCGGCATTTCCGGCCACTCGAATGTCAACGTATCGCCCGCATCTTCATCGGTCGCAAAAACAGTAAATGAAACCGTTGGATTGCTGCCCGCGTAATACGTATCGACGAAGACGGTGTCGGGAATACTGGATATAAACGAAACACCCCGTTGTACAGGCAGGTTCGTCGGCGCTGCCACTGCGTTTTGCAATTGCGGAGCGTGATTGCTGGTGCCGGTCGTGGTGACGGTATAAACATAATAGTCGCTAAGCTTTGTAATCCCATTATCCGCCACGGTCACTTCAAAGTATTGTTCGCCCTGGCCATCGGTCGCTTCGTGAGCGGTCCAAGTAATGGTGGCGTAGTTCGATCCGGACATATGATCGATTGTCGCGCCAGTCGGGCCGTCGTCGAGTGTGAACGTGAGGTTGTTTCCGTCCTGATCGAGAGCATAGACTTTGAAAGTGACGGTCGGCGTCGCACCCGCTTCTGCATAGTCAACCGTGACGGTGTCGCCGGAGTGGGTGATGCCGGTTCCAGACGCGGAGACCTCGGCTTGCAACTGCGGCGCATGATTGCTCGTGCCAAACGTGGCGATGGAAAAAGTATGCGAAATGTCGAGGCCAGCAAGTATGTCTCGCCCACGAATGGTAATATCTTTCCAATAACCATCATTACTCGCTACGTCGGCCGCTTCGCTCATCACACACGTCACAACGCCGGTCGTCGGATCGAACGTGACACCGGTCGGCGGATCGACGAGCGACAGCGTGACGCCCGATGTCGAACTGTTGTAACCCGCCACGACGTTGAAGGAAACGGTCGGCGTGCTGCCCGCCACAGAGTAATCGACTGTGATCAAATCGCCATCCGTCACAACGCCGCTTGGCTCACTTCCGACCAGCGTAACCTCCGGATCAAAACGGAAGGGTGCGGTCACGCTCACGACGGACGGGGTCGAGACGCCGTCCGGGTTCATGGCGGAGATTGTAATCTGAGCATTGCCGAATTCGCCCGCCGCGAAGGACAATGATAAATCGCCCGTCGCGGTGTCAATCGTCACGTTGACGAGCAACGGGTTGCTGTTGGAGTCAATCGTGAATGTTAAACTTTCGGTCGCCCAGATTGGGTCGCCGAAATAGTCGGAGAGGTGAATTACCACAGGCGACGAACCTTGATCGGTGGTAATCGACGGGAGCGGGAGCGCGACGGGGCCGGGTACGAGCGAACCGAACGTGTCCATCACCTGATAATCATCGCCATTGACAACACCGTCGTAGTTGAGATCACCGTCGGCATAACTCGGATGAGCCAGCGTCGTCCCGCAGTTCACATCCACGACTTGTGGGTCATCCAGGTTCAAAACGCCGTCGAGGTTCGTGTCGCCCGCATAGGTTGCGACAATGAGAACGGCGTTCGGGCTGACGGAATGACCACGGAATATCGTTTTGCCAAGGGCGATATTATCGCCGATGGCTACGACAAAGTGCGCCGGATCGGAAGCGGCGAGCGAACTCGTGATCCCGCTGCTGGTCCAAGTCAAGCTTCCATTGTGATTCGCAGCATTCGCGACATTGGTAACAAGTCCGTCGATAGGACTTGGTTCGGAATAATTAACAATGACCGCCCCGCGACCGATGTCGAGCGTGCCCCACTCAACGACGGAGAGAGACTCGGTAATGATGGTGTGATTGCCGTTGATCGTCACACCACCATCGCTAATACCAAGACTGGTGAGGTGTTGATCCGCGTTGACAACAATGTTGTTACCGCTGTAGATGTTTACACTTCCCAGATCGCAATTAACGATTGTCGTGGGGTTGCCATTGTTAAAGCTTGTTCCGGAAACGGCTTCAATCGCAATGGTTCCAGTACCGGAAGTTCCCACGCTTAAATGATTATCGCCGTCGAGCGTGAATTGCAAACGATTAACATCGGTCGGTTGTGTGATTAAACCCGACTGACTGGTGACGGTCCATTGACTTCCATCCGGCGCGGTCAGGGTTTGCGTACCTTCAACAAGGACACTGGGATCGGCCGGAATGACGGGCGTTGCCGGTGAAAGCGTATACCTTTCGATAACACCGCTATAACTATCCGACGATGTATAACCACCATCGTCAACGATATTGCCGAAGTGCGTTCCCCACTGGATGTTTGCACCGACCGTCGCGTCGAATTCGTACAGGTTCTCAAAAACATGATCGACGGCAGCGAGGTCCACCGTGCCGAAATAGTTCTGCGATTCGTAAACAATCTTTTGCACGTCGGACGCATTGAGAGTGGAATTGCCCATCGTCGTCGGGTTAATGATCAGTCCGCCGTTGGCTTTCACATTCACGACGCCGATGTCCTGGCCGACCTGCACCATGCCGTCGTTCACGTCGTCACTCATCACGTGGAGGATATGACCGGTCGAATCGACGTCCGCGGAGACCGTCATCATTTGACGCGGCTCAAGTTGCTCCAGGCCCCAGACTCTCGCGGTCTTGCGGGCACGACTGGAATCGGAGGAGCGGGACGGCTTGCCCCGTTTACAGCGAGTCTTCGGCGGGCCGTAAGTCTTACGGCGGCTCAAACTATAAAACTTCGCGAAGAGTGATTCCCGCAAAATGCGAATCCAGTGGATGAACTTCTTCCAGGAGGCGAGTTGCATGATATTTTCTCTTTCGAGTCGAAGATTCTAGGGTGTCTAATCATTGCTGCTGCACAACTCGGCGAAAACCTGTCAGGTACGGGGTACCTGACCTACCGATGTCATGCCAATTTCCGCTGCATTTTCCGAGTGCTGAATGGCTCGGTAAGTTCCACACTAATTGGGCGTTGGTTATTCCCAATAGTTTTGGCAGAAACTTTTTCGAGTTTTCCCAAAAGTCGGTCGGTCACGCGGAGTGTAACAATTGTGCGGGCGTCGTCGTGCGATCCTTGAACGATGGACATTCACGAAGATTACCGCTGCGTAGTCCGGAATGTGAAGTGCAAGTTGAGTGCCAAATTGCGTCGTAAGGATTCCCCGACGAAGATCGCGATTCGCAAACCGTTCGTGCGACGAGACTTACCCCGGACTTTGAAATCTGGCCGAATCAAAGGTTCGACAAGGGATCGGCCCATCTTCGTTGATTTTCCGCAAACGGCGTTTCAAGAACGCGACGTTTGCCTGAATCATGCAAACCATTCGGCGGACCAACGATTCGGCCAACTTGTACAAGCGGCGTCTACGAGTCATTTCCCCGTCGCGTACCTTGTCGACTTTTCCACTCCCCCATTCATCGCTCATCGTACATCACTCATCGTTTCCTAATCCGTTTACCCAAAAAGGCCCAATTTTACCACCCGACAAACCACTCTCGATTTGCTATAATAGGGCGGTGAAAGTTCAGAATTAACGGCTTGCACCAGGCCCATTCTCGACCTGCTCGAATTCATCAACCCTTCGCCCCGGCGGCGTTTTTTCATGAAGTTTGCTGAACTCATCGCCCTGTTGCCGTGCCACAGTTTTGAGGATTTCCCCATCCACAACGAAGGGGAAGAGGCCGAAGGACTCCTCGCCGCTTGGACCGGCATGTGGCATCCTTTATTCCTCCTCGCCGCCGGAAACATCCCGATTTTCTGTCGGGCCGATTCACCCCCCGACAAGCTCAAAGACCGCCTCCTCGTGATTCCATCGGCCTCGGCCCAGGAATTGCCCGTCGGTTTTATCGCCCGTGCCAAGGAAGAAGGTGCCTGCGTTGTTCGTAAGTTTGTCAAACGGCCGGAAATGATCGCCGCCGCTCTGGCCGAACTCGACGGAGCCGACGCCGCCAGCTCGCTCGATCCGGAACTCGTTGCCGATTTTCTGGCCCTCGGATATTGCCATTTGCAAACGGAACTCCTCACCCGCCGCATGCGCTACATGAGCGTCCTGGATGCGTCCCACTTTCAAACGCTCGTTCTCGCCGGAGCGGAAGCCGTCCTAAAACACGACGCCGAAACAGCCAAGGAAAAACTCGCTCGCTGTTTTAGCCTCCTGGCCGAAGCCCGCGCTCATTTTTATCCCGTCGATGCCTATCTGATTGATTTGACCCTCGTCGCCCCGACGACGCTGGGCGAATCGTTCCGCAAGGAACTGAACGACGCAACTACTTGCAACTTAATGATTTCCGGCGAAACGGTCGAGCTTCTCGCCCGTCAAACGCCCGTTTCAAACGCCTGTTTGAAAGCTGCTTTGGAAAGCGGTCGCGTAAATCTCATCGGCGGAGACTTTTCCGACGCCGATTTGCCCCTCTTGCCACTCGAAAACCTTCATTTTGACCTGGAAAAAGGCTTAAAAACGTACCAAACGCATCTCGACCGACGACCC
>JAYUFG010000123.1:0-2498 GCA_043738845.1 Planctomycetaceae bacterium | reverse complement strand
GTCGATTCGCCCGTGCTTGCATTCGCGTTCGTCGCGTCGGCCTTTGTTTCTTTGAGGTGCTTGCCGAAAAACGCATCGAACCGAGCGATGTTTTCTGGATTGAAAAACTGCGGACCGCCGTGACCGGCACCTTTGACCGGCACGAAAGTCACTTCCATTCCTGCCGCTTTCAGGGCCTCTTGCAGCAACTCGCTTTGATTGAACGGAACGGTGTGATCTTGCTCGCCGTGTAAAATAAGAAACGGCGGAGTGTCTTTGGAGACATACGTGATCGGGTTGGCTTTGGCGACGAGTTCCTTGTTCGATTGAATCGCACCGCCGACGAGTTTCGATTCGGGCGATTCGGCACCATCGTGATTTCCACCCATCTTCAGAAAGTCGGTGGGTCCGAACAGATCGACAACGGCTTGAACGCGACTTGACTGTTCGAGGTTCGCACCTTTCTCGAATTCTTTCGCGTCACCGGACGTGCCCAGCAATGCGACGAGATGTCCACCCGCCGAGCCGCCAATCGCACCGAAATGTTTGGGATCCAGGTTGTATTTTTCGGCATTTGCCCGCAGCCAGCGGACGGCCGTTTTGCAATCTTCGATTTGGGCAGGAAACTTGGCGTGTTGGCTGAGGCGATAATTGATCGCCGCGACGGCGTAACCCTTCGACATAAGCGGTCCGATTTCTTGGGCCGTTTGCTTGCTGCCAGTCATCCAAGCACCACCATGAATAAAAACGATGACGGGCGTTGGACCGCTCGCTTTTTCGGGCAGGTAGAGGTCCAGCTTGTTCCGCTCATGGCCATTGGGGATGTACTCGATATCTGAGAGAGTTTTGACGCCTTCCGGGATACGCCCCGGCCGTTGGCCCCACGCCAGTTGGCACGATGCAGAGATTGCCAGAAGGAGCAGGTAACTCGTCACGAGGGATGCACTCTTCATCTTTCTTCTCCTGTTTAAGGTTAATACACTTAAGCCGCTGGGTCCGCTGTGCGGATCGAAAATCGGTTACGCAACTCGACTCGTCCGAACTGTAAATCACTCCACTAACTCACAACCTCACGATGCAATGCTTTGACTTCCGACCCTTCGTCGGGAAGTCGGCGTTATTCCCAGTTCGATCCTTTGTAAATGTTCAATCAACGACTTTCGTTCGCTAGTGGCGAATCGGGTCAACCAAGATTCGTGAAACTCGGCAGCACTTGCTCTCACTTTTTCTTGCAGTCGCCGCCCTTTCTTGGTGAGCGTGACGCATCGCGCTCGGCCGTCGGTGGTGTGGGGTTGGCGGGACAACAGTCCTTGTCGTTCAAGCAGAACAAGCATCGCCCGCACCGTATTGGGATCGGAAAAACTGCGGCCTACCAGTTCTTGTTGCGTGATTCCGTCCTCTTCGGCCAGGAGGGTCAGCAATACAAACTGATCGGCGGTAACGCCAAACTTTTCGAAATGGGCATTCGCCCCGCGATGCAGCGCGAGATACGCGCGACGCAGTGCCATCGCGAGTTGGTGTCCTTCCGCCACGTGAAACTCTCCAATAAATCGCGGTCGAGGTCGATTGATATATGACGTATACGTAATATATGAACCTCGATCCGTGCTGTCAAGAATTTTTTCTGGAAGGTGCGGCCCGAACTCTTGCCGCCTTAAAACAAAAGATGGAAAGCCACCGCACGGTTAGGATCGATCGGCCCTGCCGCTGATGAACCACCGATTCATTCGTAAACGGAATTGAAGGCCGCCAGAAGTGCGGCACCTTGACGCGGATTGATCATTTTGATGAAGGAAATCTGCCCTCGCAGCCGGGCCGCAAAGGACGAATCCTGGCCGCGATTTTGTGACGCCCAACCGTGCTGCTTCGCATTGTGCAAAATCGCCCGCAACCGGCGAACCTCGCGACGACGGACGCCCGGACGACGATTGACCACGATCCCCGTCACGGTCATCGCCGCAGTTCGTTTAAGAACGCGGGTTTTCTTTTCGTTCACGACAAAGCCTTCGTCCAACGTGATGTGCCGAATACGAGCCAGGACGTAACCGGTCTTTTTGTCCGGCTCAACATCTGCCGGTGCGGAAAACGATAGATCATCCGCATATCGCGTGTAGTGCCAACCCAACTTCGTCGCGATGCCCGACAACCGGGAATCCAGACGGCGAGCAATCAAATTCGAGAGGGCGGGACTGGGGCAAGCACCTTGGGGCAGCGCGCGGGGACCGGTCGCGACATGAAACACCTGTCCCGCATAGGTGACGGTGCGGCGGGGCGATTCGGTGCAAAGCAGGCCGAGAATGGTCGCTGCGGCCGGTGAATATCCCAGTTGTTGAAATGCCCCGCACACCCGATGGAACGTGATCGTCGGAAAAAAATCCTTGAGGTCCGCATTGATCAGCGGGTGCCCGGTGCCGCCGCCACGCCGGAGCAATGGAGTTCACGCACGTTGCCTCGCCCGAGTTCACGCGTGGCTTTCGCAGCGATTGAAGATCACGCAGTCTTCGCGGCGCGGTGGCCGA
>JAYUFG010000122.1:0-2498 GCA_043738845.1 Planctomycetaceae bacterium | reverse complement strand
CGAAATTTCGGCCAACAGCATGTCGAGGAAATAAAAGTTCCGCAATTGAGCGTAGCGACGGTGGAGTTTGGCGGCCCCAATTTCTGGATAAACCTCGAACAATGCGCGATGGGCAAGGTCCAAGCCGAGTTTTTCCAACGACGTTTTTCGGGCTTCAGCCGCCGCGACGTATTGGTTGTCAACGTGCGAATTTAGTACCGCCGGTTGGCTCAGACATTTTCCCAACCGCTCCATAAGCTGACCGAGCGTCGTTGGTTCCCGTCGGCCATATCCGTGGTACGGCAAATACTTCCACTGCTCATGGTGGGCACGTAGCGATTGGACAATTTGCGGAGCGACGAACATTCGCGTTCGCGCCGACACATGCGTCAACGATTGTTGAGCCACCCGAGCAGAGACAACAATTTTTTCAAAGTCGAGCATCTCTTGGGCCAACACACTCGGCACGACCGGCTGCGAGAGGATCGAGAATGTCTCGTCGGCGTCCTCGATGGACAGCCCCAATTGTCGCAAGTGGGCAAGCAGATAATTGGAGAAGTACGACACGCCCCGATCCAGGGCCTCTGGCAATCGCGCGAACAGATACAACGCCCGTTGCTGCTTGTCATGCCGCCGATACAACGCGAGCAATTCAGCGTCGGACAGACGTGCGAGTTTCTCGGCGGAAGTCTGTGGATGAAAGACGCGCGTGAGTTGTTCGGACAACTTGCCGATTTTTTGCACAACTTGAGCGAGCCACGCGGGACGGCGAATCGCTTTTTGAACAATCGCTTGGGCCGTCTCGAGACACTCCTGCTTGAGCAAATAATAGTGTTCATTGAACCCATCGTAATGGGCGATCAGGGTGCTGTAGCCGGGATAGAGCCGGGACGTCTGAGTGGCACACGACGCCCGAAGATAATAGGTCGAGAAGTGCAGGTCTTCGTCGTAGTTGACGGCCCCTTTCACCCATTCTTGCGATTGAATCAGGTGAGTCAGACGTTCAAAATCGCGAGCCGTCGCCGGTTCGTCGTGTGTCTTGACCATCGGCACGCGCGTCTCTCCCAGATCATGATCGGCCACAGGCGACAGGGTTTGCACCGGATCCCATCCATTTGAATGTTGTCGAGTTGAAGTGAATTTTCAACGTCGCCATCATCTTAACCCTGCAAGGCCCAGGAAACCATTAAGCGAAGTTAAATTCTGGCTTATTTAGGATTCGGCCCGAATTAACTTCGCAATTTCGCGATAACCGGTTAGCAGCGACCGGGTACCCGCTTGCGGGTGGCGGAGCGAGCATCCTGCCGCTTCTACGCGGCAAGATGCGGCGTGTACTTTTAGCGTCCCGTCCACGCTCCGAAACGACCGGAACTATTTCTTCGGCTTGGGAACGCGGTCGTATTGTTTCAACAGCCCGTTCAACTCCTCGGTCGATTTCTTGTCGTCCTTGGCGTCGAGTGCCTCGATGGCCGCGTCCATTTGTTTGTCGATCAGATTCCACAAAGCCGTATCGGCTTTTTTCAAATCGGTCGTGTCGGTGTCCCACTTTTCTTCCAATTCCTTGGCTTTCTTTAACGCGCCGGGCAAATCCTTGTCGGCGACCAGCTTGATTGCCTCTTTGGTCATGGCGATGTAAGGCGACATGTCGTGATTGTAAGTCGCTGGCGGGGCCGGAGCGGCCATTGCTGAAACACCAAACGCGAAAACAACGGTGACCAGCACCAAAGCAACTTTAGTAAAACGGGTGGCAAGCATCGTGGGAACTCCGAAGGGCTGAAGGTACGCGATTTGTTGAGCGACGATTTACAATCCTAGAGAATGTCGGCCACTAATTCAACTGTTAAGGAACAGTCCCGAAATAACTTCCCGGTTTTGCGATCTTAGGTTAGCAGCGACGCGCAGCGGAGCGAGGCGGAGCGAGGCGGAGCGAGGCGGAACCGAAATGGCCGCAGGGACGCATCAAATGTAATATCGGGAAGTTATTTCGGGACTATCCCTAAGCAAATTTGCCAAAAACTTGTGCGGATTTCCGCCACAACAAAAAAAGCACCGCCAATCTTGCGACCGGCGGTGCTGGGTGCGGTGTTTCTTTGGGCGATTTGCACTGGCTAATGCCAGTGGCTCACACTTCCGTTAAACTGGCAGAGCCAATGCCACACAATCCCAGAATCATAGTGTGATTCAGGCACGATCGGACTACCCGGCCGCTTGGCTCAAAAAGCCTTCCAGTTGTTGAGAACGAACCGGATGTTGTAGCTTTTTCACCGCTTTGGCTTCGATCTGACGGACCCGCTCGCGAGTGACCTTGAAAATCCGGCCAACTTCTTCGAGCGTGTAAGTGTACCCGTCGCCCAATCCATATCGCAAGCGAATGATCTCCCGTTCGCGATAGGTCAACGTTTTCAGCAACCCGTCGATCTTGTCCCGCAAGAGACATTGCGACGCCGACAACACCGGATTGTCGCTGGAGCTATCTTCGAGGAACTCGCCGAAGCTGCTGTCTTCACTTTCTCCGACGG
>JAYUFG010000121.1:0-6603 GCA_043738845.1 Planctomycetaceae bacterium | reverse complement strand
TGATCTTTTTCTGACAACGTGTCCTAAAATGCCTTCACGGATGTCGCTTCCGTTTCGGTACACTGGGCTGTAAAATGAAAAGCCATCCGTGGCCTCCTCAAAAAAAGTGGACTCCAATTGTCCCCGCAGAAATCTAACCCATTCCGCCCGTTCTTGCGACACTAATTTATGACCAGATACTTATGCCCTCCGACGCGGGCTTGGAGATATGATCGGCTAGACCGCTGCGGCGTGAGCCTGCGAGGAAACTTGCTCGGCCACTGCTGTCACAGTGGCCAGCTTTTCGTACTGTCCACGATCCTTCCAGCGTCCGGCGAAACGGACCAAACCGGACAGCACGCCAAGACCATAACCAAAGTGCATTGCGGCGAAAGTCAGGCACAACTTGGGAAGTTGCTTTAGTCCGCAACGGCGGGCGGTGAGGAGCGATGCAGCGAAATTCACAGTGACCAGTAATCCCGTCAAGCCCGCGAACAGCGTCATTCCAACCGACGAGGCCGTGGCCACGACCGCGAGCAGGAGCCACATCCCAACCAGGACCGGCGAAGCAAATTGTCGCTTCGTAATATGCCAAGGATGCCGCTGCATGAAGCGAACTTTCCACATGCCATATTCAAAGTAGTTTCGCAAAATCGAACCGAGTGTCGTGCGGGTTTCAAACGTCGATTTGATTTCCGAACTGAGCATCACGCGGCCCCGATTTTCCAATAAGCGACAATTGATACTGTCGTCCTGATTACGGCCGAGTCCTTCGTCGAACAGTCCGATTTGGGCGAACAGGTCGCGACGCCACGCACTTAAGTAGACCGCGTCCACGCGCGGCTCTTCACCACAGAAACTGAACAACCGAGTCTCTTCGTTGTAATAAGGGAACATGCCGCCGCCGATGCCAAATCGCGATTTCGTTGCGGCCGAAAGGGACGTGGCGAAAAATCCGGTACGGGCGACGGCCATTTTTCCCGTGACGTTGTCGGTACCCGTGTTGCGAAGATTCTCGACACATTGGCGAACAAAATCGGGTTCGATGATCGCACTGGCGTCCACGCGGACGATGTACTCTCCACTGGCCGCTCGTAGGGTCGCGTTCAAACCCGAGGGAATCGTACGGGCCGGAGAGGCGATAATTTGCAAATTGGTTCGGTCGTTTTGCAACGTACTCAAGCGGGCAGAAACATCTCGCCCAGAGGTCGCATCAGCCACGAGGATTTCCATACGATGAGCCGGATAGTCCTGGGAAAAAATTGCGGCGAGACATCGTTCTAAAGACACCGGGGCCTGTTGCACCGACATCACGACCGTCACTCGGGGCATGATCGGTTGCAATGGCTTGCGGACAGGAACCACCGCTTGCTCACGTCGCGAAGCTCGTTCCGTGACGTTCGGAGGCGTCATCGGTGCGCCTGCGGCGGGTCGCAACAACTTCGGGTTTTGTTTCCGACGGTTGACCGGAGGTTGTTGTTTGCTGGACGATTGTTTGGAGCGGCGATTGAAGCTCATACCGATTGCAGCCTTGCGGAAGATCGAAGCGTAATCGCTGGACCGCAACTGCAACAGGATGAGCGGAAAAACTCATCAACAGGGAATTCTCACAACCAGAGGACAGACGTACTTTGAACCAGGGGAACGCGGCCTGTCGCACTCAAGCGACAACCGGATCGCGAATTTTCGCCATTGCTGGAACGAAAAAGGACTTGGGCGACAAACGCCCAAGCTGCGGTTCGTGTTGTGAGAGGGTCCACCGTGTCGCAGGCGACAGCGAAGGTTACCCGATCTTCCCTAAAGCGTCCTTTGAGAACTGTTGTTTAAGATGTTCGAAGAATTGCTCCGACCAATTCAATCTATCGTCTCGGTGAAAAATGGTCAAGGATTTTTTGGGCAAATTCTGCGCTATTTTGCTGCGGTTTTCCGCCACTTTACCAGGATTATCAACGCCGCAAAATTGTAGGCTGCATGGACCACAATTGGAACCAGAAGGTTTACCTGGCAAAACCATAATCGAGCCGAGATACAGCCCAATTGACGTTGCCAAGGACCGGTGCATAAATGGCGGTCGCAAGTATCGCGGACGTGGCTTTGGTGTATTGGTGTTTATTCCGTTTGACCCGTTCCCAAAGCAATTCCCATTGGGTCAGGTCATTTTTACCGTCACCCATCACGGTGCGGACTGGCTGGCCTTAGCGGTGTTGCCGTCGGCACCCAGATTGGCCCGGCCACCATTCGGTGCTGGCTCGAGTTTGAACGGCGATGCTGGGTCGGCGGCGTCGATGGCGGGGCTGTGCTGGCTGTCGATTACCCAGCCCCCATTCTTGCCGTTTGCCGCCGGATCCCACCGCCCGGCCGTCGAGCGAAGATGATAGTCGTGGCCCGCCGAATTCGCGAATAGCGGATCCTTGGAAATGTTGCCGGTCCCTTTCAGCACCTTCTCGGCCAGAGTGTAGGTGACGGTCGCCTTACTCGTTGCATCGACCGTGATGTCGTCCCCACCATTGTTCCACAGAATGCTGTTCTTGACGGTGACCTTGGACTTGTCCGTCACAGTGATGGCGTTGCCCGTGATGGTCGGTTTGCACGTGTGGTCGGCAATCGTGGTGTGGTTCACATCGAGAGTGGATCCCACACCTTCGCCGCCGTCGACGTAGACCGCTGGCACCGCTCCATTTCCCGCCGGGTTGCACGCATTGGCGTAGATGAGGTCGTGATCGAGAGAAGCGACGGCACCTTCATCGACGAAGATCGCACTGCCCACGGACGGGGCGAAGTTGCCCGTGAAGATATTGTGAGAGAGCTTGAAATTGCCTCCCTTGTTGACGACGGTGATCCCGCCGCCCCAGCCGTAACCCATCGCCCGTCCGATTTCGTTGCCTTCGATCCGGTTGTACGAGATTTCGGCGTTGGGCGAGAAAAGATATATCCCACCCCCGTGGTCGCTGACACCGACGTTGTTCTGCACGGTGTTGCCGCGAATGACCAGCTTCGGTCCGTCTGCCGAGATGCCGGCTCCCCGTCCTGAGACGTTGTTGCGGATGACGTTATCCAAGATCGAGATGTTCGCACTCGTAGAGTAGATGCCGCCGCCGAGCTTCTCCTGCTCTTGCTTGACGGGGGGACACGTCTGGTTTTTCTCAATCACATTGTTCGAGATCGTCGGCGAGCCTCCGTTGATATAGAACCCACCCCCCAACCATAATGGCTTCGCCAGCGAGCTGCGCCCTCCGCCGGTGATGAGGAAGCCATCAACGATGCTCGCACCCGGCTCGGACATCGTCACGACCGAGTCCTTGCCGTTGCCCTTGAGGTGCGAGGGGTTGGCAGCAGGGTCGCGGACTTTGAAGTTGCCAGCAGTTCCTTTGGCGTAAGTGTCCGCCGTACCGCCGACGTATCCGCCATACAGGCGGACGGCCTTGTCCTGCACGCGGATGTTCTCGGGATACGTCCCTCCCGCCACAGCAATGACCGCCTTGTCTTTTGCGGCCTTGATCGCTTGTTGCACCGTCCGGTACGGATGCAGCGCGCTGCCGTCCTGGGTGCCAGCATTGTCGTCATCCACGAAGAGGTCGGCCGGGATCACAGTCCGGGGGCCGTCCAGTGTTGGTGCCGACGCCGATACCTTTTCACCGGTCGCCGGTTGAGCCAACAATCGTCCCGCCGTCAGCGTCAGCAGTATTCCGGTGAAAACCAACCGACTTTGAAAGCCCTGTCGTTGCATCTTGTCCAAAATGCCACCTCACTTACGTTTCGGGTTAGTATCGGGCGATGAATAAAGAATAATCCAGACTAATTGGTCGGCGGCTTGTAGCCCTTGGGAAAGTCCACCACTTCGAAGTCGCCCCCTTTGACCTTTCGCAGTTCGGCGGGCAAGTTGGAAATGCGAGAATCGGGGGCGATGGAGATCGCCCATTCGATGCCGTTGTCGGCCACGAACATGCCATGCTTCTTCAATGCTTTGAGAATCGTTTGAGCCTCGGGCGAGAACTTACTAATGTCGAAGCTCGCTCGCAGCCGCAATCGCTCGCCCATCCGCATGAAGTTTTCGTCGGCGGTGTGGCCCGCCTGATGGGTCGCGGGATAGACGTAGGCTTTGCGACTTTTGGGGATCGTGACCCGCAGCGCGTGCTCGATCTCGCCGCGCTTCAATTCGTCGAACCGCACGACGGCGGGCAGGACCGGCAATCCGGCCGCGTCGGCCGAGGTCCAACTATCGGGCCGCAGCTTGTTCGACTTCAGATTGAACGTCGAGGCCTGTTGGGCTTCCCAACCTGTGCCGACCTTTTTGATCTTAAAGAATTCGTGCAGCAGGCCGTTGACCGGATCAAGGACGATCGCATGGCGGTCGCTATTTTCGTCATTCAGCGCGTTTCGCTGTACGGCATCGAGCGTGACCCCTTTTTCCTTGAACTCCAGTGGCCAGCCTTCAATGGACAAGCTCGCCGGAATGGGGAATGGGCCTTTGTCCGACTCGCTCACATAGTCCGTCAGCTTCACAGCCGCCGGCTTTTGCGTCGGCGGAACGATAACATACGCCATGTCGAAGTTCACACGAAACACCTTATCATTGCCGGTGCTGGCAATGAGTGCTTGAGAGTTCGGGTGCAACGGAAACTTCGACACGTCGAGATACCAAGGGCTATTCGCGGGAAACATTTCAACCGCCGCCATCACTGCGTCGGCCTCGAGTGTGTCGAAGCTGATGACCTTGTCGATTGCGGGCATCTTCGTGGCGCGGAGGCGGGTCGCACGGGCGGGATCGAAAGGCGCGGCTTCGGCGACCGCAACGGTTGCTGGTAAAGCCGAGCGGTTGGAACCTTCGCCACCCGGTCCAAAGTTCGGAGTGACGGTCAGATCGACTTGCTGATTGCCAATCGTACCGGTCACTTTGTAGCTGATCGGTGGCGTACCACCCGTTCCAATGACGCTGCCGCCAGTGTTGCTACTGTTCGTGTTGCCGACGTTAATGTTCGTGCCGTCAGCCGTCTTAGGTGCCGGTGCTGCGGCGGTTGGCCCCTCGCCTCCATCGAGCAAAATACTGCTGAAAAGCAGCGTCGGCTTCTTGGCATCTTCGACGCCGATAAACCAGCGGACGACCGCAGCCAATTCGGGCTTCGACCCGTTGGAATTCGTGAGTTCGTCGATCTTCACGCGGACACGGTTCTTGCCGGGCTTTAGTGTAATCTCGTGTGCGACGCGGGTCGCGAAGGCCTTGGTCTGGCTATGATTGACGTTGAAGATTATCAGCACGTCTTCTTTCGCCGGGTTGAAGGCGTCGAACGAAAGATGCGAGAAGGGTTTCCAATTCTTCACCCGCGACGCCTTGTCACCGACCGAATCGCCCGCCGAGAACTGCACCCGGAGGACGTCCCCGACTAATTCGTCCGATTGGGTGATCGACATTTTCGTCTCACCATCGCCGTTGCCCGTATCGTTGGGAATATGCCCCTTCGAGACATCGAGCAATGCGACCGGATCCGCAGCCAGACACGGACGGGAACATGTCGAACTTATAAGAACCGCTGCCGCCAACGCTGTAACTATGAAGAATCGCACGGCCGACCTCCGTTGTGAGGGAACTGAATCGAGACCGCAGTAATGGAGATTCTAAGTGGCTGAAAAACACGAGTCAAGCTGCGAAGACAGGGCCGTTTATTTGTCCATAGTTCTACAGGACATGTGGAAGATGCGCGGCCAATCAGTGTTTCACAATCGGTTGATCGTGACATCCAGCCGTTTTCCGCCACCGGACCAGGATCAATAGGGCCGCGAAATCATAGGCCGCATGGGCGACGATCGGAACCAAGAGGCTTCCCTGACAAAACCACAAAATCGAGCCGAAATACAGCCCAATGATCGCCGCCAAGATCGCATATTCGGTCGTCAACCAATGCCCGACGCCGAACAAAAGGCTTGCGAGTACGAGCCCCGTCACCCCACCGAACCAGCCGGTCAATAAATCCTGAAGCACTCCACGAAACAGCATTTCCTCCCCGAATCCTGCGAGGATTGAGACCAGGGCGAACTGCCAAAGTCGGCCGCTTTGAAATAACGTGACAATTTCCCGCTCGACAAACCGCACCAGCGGTCCCCACGGACGATTGGGAAAACGGAGCATCGTCAACAACAACAGAATTAACGGGACCGCCGCCCCGAAACCGTAACCGATCCCACGCAACCATTCACCCCAGAACGGCCCCGAAAAATTCGGCAGATGTGCGAGGGGTGGTTTGCCCAAGAGCCAGCCGAGCAAGATCGCTAGCACGATCAAACAACCTTCCGTGAAAAATGCCCACCGCCAAAACCGGCCGGGGGGAATTTCCGGCGGGTTCAAGCCAACATCGGAAACATTGGGTTTAGCCGACATGAACACCTTGATCGTCGATGCGATAAGGAAGAATCTGTTCGGAACAGGCACTGCCGCGATGCTTGGCAATATACAGTCCCCGCCCAAATCCGTTCGCCTCGCGGGTCTTGCCCAGGTAAATCAAGGTGTTCGCATTCGACAACACGTCCCCTTCTTCCAGGCGGCGTTGAATCAAGTCGTCCAAGAGCGACTCTTGCGAGGTGACGAGAATCATCGCTCCGATACTCTTAGGGTCATAAAGATGTTGGGCG